>CALVDI010000019.1 GCA_944326225.1 uncultured Bacteroidales bacterium
TAAGCTGTTAAATGAGTACTGTATTTCAGATCCTGACACTGCTCGGAGCACTGGGCATGTTCCTGTACGGAATGACCATGATGAGCGAGGGACTACAGAAAGTCGCCGGAAGCCGTCTGCGTTCCATTCTCTCGGCCATGACCGCCAATTCATTCACCAGAATCCTGACAGGTACTCTTATAACGGCAATCATTCAGTCTTCCAGCGCGACGACGGTGATGATCGTCAGTTTCGTCAATGCCGGACTTCTCAGCCTTACGCAGGCGGTAGGTGTCATCATGGGCGCCAATATAGGCACGACCGTCACATCGTGGCTCATATCTTTGCTCGGCTTCACAGCCGATATATCGACTCTCTCCATTCCCCTGATAGGCATAGGCTTTGCCTTCATGATGTTCAAGTCGCAGAAGCGCAAGAATATCGGAGAGATGATCATCGGTTTCGCCATGCTCTTCCTCGGACTGAGTTTTCTCAAAGACTCTGTCCCTGACCTGAGCTCCAATCCCGAGGCCATAGCGTTTATCCAGAAGTGGACAGACTGGGGATTTTTCTCCGTACTGATATTCGTGCTGGTCGGTACGGTCATGACTATTGTCCTGCAGTCTTCCAGTGCCACCGTCGCATTGACCTTGGTTATGGCCAGCCAAGGCTGGATTCCGTTCGAGATGGCCGCCGCGATGGTGCTCGGCGAGAACATCGGCACCACCATCACCGCCAACATAGCTGCTTCCGTCGGCAATATTTCCGCGAAGCGGGCGGCATTGGCCCATACGGTTTTCAACGTCTTCGGAGTCATCTGGGTACTGGCGTTGTACAAGCCGTTCCTGTGGCTGGTATCCAAGATCGTCGTAGGTCTGGGCGGCGAGGACCCGTTTGTATCGTCCGCGTCGCTGCTCTATGCCATATCCACTGTGCACACTTTGTTCAATGTGCTCAACACCTGTATTCTCGTATGGTTTACACCGCAGATAGTCAGGTTCGTCACATGGGCGCTCAAGGGACACAAGGACGAGGAGGAGGTCTTCCGTCTCCGTTATATTCAGGGCGGTATGATGAGCACGGCCGAGCTTTCTCTGGAACAGGCCGAGCAGGAAGTCGTGCATTTCTCCGAGATAGTCAAGAAGCAGTACCGGTATGCCCGTCAGGCAGTCAACGAGTCCGATGATGAGAACCGCTTTGACGAGCTTTTTAAGAAACTGGAGCATTACGAGCAGATAACAGACCGGATAGAGTTCGAGATAGCCAAGTATCTCAGCAATATAAGAGAAAGTGACCTGAGTCAGGAGGGCACCAACAAGCTTCAGGCCATGTATAAGATTATCAGCGAACTGGAAAGTATGGGCGACTCCGGCTTCAATGTCGGCCGTATCCTGCAGCGCAAGAATCTTCACAGTCAGAAGTTCGATGAGACCACTGTGCGTAAGCTCAACCACATGCTGGATCTGGTGGATGTGGCCATAGACTGCATGATCGCCAATCTCAAGGAGGGATTCCATCATGTAATCAACATCTCCAATGCCCAGGACGCCGAGCATGACATCAACGAATACCGTGACAATCTGAAGGAGGAACATCTGCGCAATATCGAGTCCGAGGAGAGCAGCTATCTCCGTGGAGTCTACTACATGGACCTTGTATCTGAGTGTGAGAGGGTCGGGGACTTCATCATCAATGTCTCCGAGGCTCTCGTGGAGCTTAATTGATTGCAATATCATGATACGGCGTTACATCAACTCTGTCCTGAATATAGTCGCTGCGGTGGCGGTGCTTACAGCCTTCGCGCCCATGCTGTCATGGTCGCGGCTGGAGGGAGTGCCGGTGCCGAACCACTTCGACATCCACGGAGTGGTGGACGGAGTCGGAGACAGGGGCATCCTGCGGGTTGTCGCCCTTGTAGGACTTGGAGTCTACATACTGACGCTTCTGGCCCAGATCTTCCCCAATATCGTCAACCTTCCCGTCCCTGCCCGGAAAGCTGGAATTGCAAATGACGCCAAGCGGGACCTGGCCGCGCAGCTGGGTCTGCTGTTGTCCCTGCTGTTCTCTTTCTGCGCCAACTCCACGCTCTCGGTGGCTGCAGGCAAGACGCAGACGCTGAATATGTGGTTCATCTGGGGGATGATAGCACTGGCTCTTGTTTGCATCGGTGCCGCCCTCTTCCGCATATACCGCCGATAACAAAAAATCACTACCTTTGCGTGGATTTACCACAGCAAAGCAGTTATTTCTCATACGATGAAGAATTTTATCGAAGACCTCAAATGGAGAGGCATGATCCAGGACATCATGCCGGGGACAGAAGAATTGTTGAACAAGGAACAGTGTACGGCATACGTGGGCATAGACCCGACGGCCGATTCACTTCATATAGGGCATCTGGTCAGTGTCATGATGCTCAAGCATTTTCAGGATGCGGGACACCGGCCTGTGTCGCTCATCGGCGGAGCCACCGGCATGATCGGCGACCCTTCGATGAAGTCCCAGGAGCGCAACCTGCTCGACGAGGCAACCCTGCGTCACAACCAGGAGTGCATCAAGGCCCAGCTTTCCCAGTTCATCGATTTTGAGAGCAAGGCTCCCAACGCCGCCATACTGGTCAACAACTACGACTGGATGAAGGACTATAAGTTCCTGGATTTCTCCCGCGATATCGGCAAGCTCATCACCGTCAACTATATGATGGCCAAGGATTCGGTCAAGAAGAGACTCAGCGGGGAGGGACGCGAGGGCATGTCCTTCACGGAGTTCACCTACCAGCTTCTTCAGGGCTACGACTTCCTGTATCTTTATCAGCACTACGGCTGCAGACTCCAGATGGGCGGCAGCGACCAGTGGGGCAACATCACCACCGGTACCGAGCTCATCCGCCGCAAGCTGGGCGGAGAGGCCTACGGACTGACCTGGCCCCTGATGACCAAGTCCGACGGCGGCAAGTTCGGCAAGACCGAGAAGGGCAATATCTGGCTCTCCCCTGAATACACCACTCCTTACGCCTTCTACCAGTTCTGGCTCAACGTCAGCGACGAGGACGCGGCCAGATACATCAAGATATTCACCACCCTCAGCCGCGAGGAGATTGAGGCCGCCGTGGCTGAGCACGCCAAGGCACCCCACCTGCGCGAGCTCCAGAAACTGCTCGCCCGTGAGATCACCGTCATGGTACACGGGCAGGATGAGTACAGCAAGGCCATGGACGCTTCCCAGATACTTTTCGGCAAGTCCACCTCGGAGACTCTCCGCTCGCTGGATGAAAGGACATTCCTGTCGGTCTTCGACGGTGTGCCCCAGTACAGTCTGAGCAAGGACGCGCTGCCTCAGAACGTCATAGACCTGCTGGCAGTGACCACCGACGTATTCCCCTCCAAGGGCGAGTGCCGCAAGATGATTCAGGGCGGCGGCCTGTCGCTCAACAAGGACCGCTGCGACTCGGCCGACCGCACCGTCAGCGCGGAGGACCTGATCGACGGCAAGTACATCCTCGCCCAGAAAGGCAAGAAGAACTATTATATCCTCAAATTCGAATAGGAGGCCGCAGATATGGAAGGAGAAAGTACCAGACAGCTCAAGGTGGCCAGGGAGATTCAGAGACATCTGGCCGAGATTATCCGCTCCAAAGGCATGGCGGCCTTTGACGGTGCCCTCGTGTCAGTCAGTGGAGTGACCATCAGCCCGGACCTTGCTGTGGCCAAGGTCTACGTCAGCATATTCCCCTCGGCCAAGCAGGGGAAGGTGTTCGGGATGATTCAGGACTCGGTCAGGGCCTTGCGCGGAGAACTGGGCCGGCAGATGGCCAAGCAGCTGCGCATAGTGCCCGAGCTGGTCTTCTATCTGGATGACTCGCTGGATTACGTGGAGCACATAGACGAGCTTCTCGCCAAGTAGCTGGTCCCGCAGCCATCCTTTAGTCCATCCCGGCCGTCGCAGACCAAGCATCACACTCAGTCAGAAAGCCATTATGCATCTGTCATACTTCATAGCCAGACGTTACCTCTTCGCCAAAAAGTCGCACAATGTCATCAATATCATCTCGCTTATAAGCGCGATAGGCATTGCGGTGGGCAGTTGCGCGCTGATCATAGTCCTCTCTATCTACAACGGATTCGAGGAGGTGGTGCGGAGCATGTATGACAGAGCCATGCCAGATATCGCCGTGACCTCCGTTTCGTCCAAGTATTTCCGCACCGATACCCCGGCCTTCGATGCTGTCCGCTCGATGCCGTCCGTGGCTCTTTATTCTGAAAGCATAGAGGAGACCGTGTTTCTGACCTATGACCGCGAGGAGGGTACGGCAGTGCTGAAGGGGGTGGAGCAGGCCTACACCGAGGATCCTGAACTGCAGTCCTGCATCGTGGACGGAGAGTTCACCCTCATGCACGGAGAGGTGGCCCAGGCTGTGACCGGCAGGGGCCTGGCCGTAGAGATGGGCATAAGACCGCGTTTCCTGGATCCGATAGAAGTGTACTTTCCGGCCAGGGACAGGGAGATATCCCTTGTCAATCCCGCCGCGTCGCTCAACAAAGAGACGTTTTATCCCATAGGGATGTTTTTCTCGGGCGGAGAGAGCTATGCCAATACGCTTTTCGTGCCGATAGAGCGGGCCAGGAGACTAGTAGGGGTGCCCGACAACGAGGCGGGTGTCGTGGAGCTGCGTCTTGTGCCGGGGGCGGATGTCCATGACGCGGTGCGTCAGGTCCGGGAGACTCTCGGGCCGGAGTATGCGGTCAAGGACAAATATATGCAGAACGAGACCGTCTACCGCATGATGCGTATCGAAAAGGTGGTCATCTTCATGATACTGCTCTTTATCATCATCGTGGTCTCATGCAATGTATTCGGCTCCTTGACCATGCTCATCATCGAGAAGCGGGACGATATCGCCACGCTTCAGTATCTGGGTGCCAGGCCAGGGCTTATACGCCGTATCTTCTTTGACGAGGGCTGGATGATAGTGCTTTTGGGTGCCGTCGTCGGTCTGGCCGTCGGTATCATCCTCTGTCTCATCCAGCAGCATGTCGGTGTCATCCGCATGCCCGGCAATTTCGTAGTGAAGTATTATCCTGTCGTCATCAAGCCTCTGGACATTCTGATTACCCTTGCCGGTATCGCCCTCATCGGCCTGTTCATCACTGCCCTCCCCACACGCCGCACCCTCTCCCGCATCCTCTGACCTTCTTCAGGTAACAACACTTTCCCAATACGCAATTACAGACCGAAATAGAGTGAGAGTACGCAGACTGCCAGCATTATGACAGCGGTAGAAACGAGCCGTATGACTTCGGCAGTGCTCTTCTTTTCCGAACTGGAGCGGGGAGACAGCCACAATACAAGCGAGGTGACAGCGGCTATCAGCGCACAGGCGGCGCAGAACCAGCTTACGCCCCGGATATAGCCGGCCTGCATACCCATAGAGTCTCCCCAGACTGAGAAGATAAACAGGACCATGGCGACATCCCTCGTGGAGCAGGCGGTGACAGTCCTCCGCAGTTCTGTCCTGGTCATGTTGATGTGAACTTTATTCATGGCATTCAGTCTTTTAAGTATAATTTCTCCAAAGTTAGCAAATTATTAATGAATGATTAAATGATTATCCGCAAAAATACTCCTTACAGCCTTCACGTTGCTTTTTAGTTGAGTTGCATACGCTTGAATATAAACACTTTATCTGTCAGCCGATATTTTAAGTGGGGCGGATTCCACTCAGAATGAGCCTTTTTGCCGTCACTTAACTTTTTACGCAAAATGCAATGCCCGGCCAATCAGGCAGTTGCAATACAACTAAAAAGCAACGTGAGGATGCCGGAAGGATAGGACCTGAAGAATAGGGCAGAGAGATGGGTCGGGCGATCGTTCTTGGCTGCTGTGTGGGACTACTCCTTCACGTTGATTGCAGTTCTGACAATAAGGGGCTTTTACAGACCGGGAAAAGGCCGAAAAGAAAAATTTTTGAAAATTTTTTGATTTTCATGCAACGAAATGCAACAAACCTGCATCTATGTAATAGGTTTAGGTTTTAGTACACAAGGAAGGGGTACCTGTTGTAGCAGAGGGGTGCCTCTTTTTTTATTTTGTCAGATCAGACTGATGCTGCATTTCTTGACCGCTAATTCCTGCCCGTTACTTCCGCTCACATTCTCAGCTGCCTTCCTAAGGAGATACGAATGATGCGGCAATGGTAAGCAGAGGAGCACCTCGTAAATGCAATATACTGAATATGTGAAAGTTGTGATTTCGACGAGAGATTTTAGTCGCTATCCAAGGACGCGGCAGGAACATCGGTTTCCTGCAAATCATTGATTATAGGCTAGTTGCGCCATAGTGCTGCTCCCGTAGTTACCATTGTGCCCGTCATTTCAGGGAAGAGGCTGAGCTGACCGTCCGGAACGACACACGTTTTTGCAGGTGCGCCGGTATCTGTCGTAATAAATGTGTATATTTGTAGCTAGAATTTAAAAACAATCCGAATAATGAAATTCTTTCTCGACACAGCTAATCTGGACCAGATCCGCGAGGCATACGCCATGGGCGTGCTCGACGGTGTCACTACCAACCCTTCCCTGATGGCCAAAGAGGGCATCAAAGGCAAGGAGAATCAGTACAAGCACTATATCGACATCTGCAACATCGTAGGCGGAGATGTGAGTGCTGAGGTGATCGCCACCGACTATGAAGGCATGGTACGCGAGGGCGAGGAGCTTGCAGCCCTCAACGAGCACATCGTCATCAAGCTTCCCTGCACGGAGGCGGGCATCAAGGCCGTGAAGTATTTCGCCGGCAAGGGCATCAAGACCAACTGCACTCTCGTATTCTCTCTCGGTCAGGCTCTTCTGGCCGCCAAAGCAGGAGCTACATACGTATCGCCTTTCGTAGGCCGTCTGGACGATATCTCCGAGGACGGTGTCGGTCTCATCGAGGACATCGTGGAGATGTACAATTACTACGGTTTCGGCACCATGGTGCTTGCGGCCTCCATCCGTCACACCCGTCACATCATCGACTGCCTCAAGGCCGGTGCGGATGTGGCCACCTGTCCTCTTCCGGCCATCAAGGGTCTGCTCAAGCACCCTCTGACCGACTCAGGTCTGGCCAAGTTCCTCGAGGACTACCACAAGGTCAACGGCTGATGCCTTATCTGATTTTTGAACTGATGGTGCATCGTGGATGATGATGTTGTTGAGCATCAGTGAATAGCATTTCTACGCTGCACATTTGACCTGCTTTGAATGTGGCCAAATGTGCAGTATGTTTTGTAAATCGTTGTTAATCAGGGAAGCTTTTTCAGCAACTGCACCATCGCAAAAAATAAAAGCCGATCCGCACAAAAAGATTGCGGGCCGGCTTTTGTTATTGTACTTCAAGACTTATTCCTGAGGCTGATTTTCAGGCTGTTGAGGCTGTGGCTGTGACTGAGACCCGGGCTCAGGTGCTGTGCCTGTATCTTCAGGGGCTCCCTGGCCGATCTGCTTCCATCCGCGCAGGATGGTGAAGAATACCACGAGGGTGATGACGGCATCCAGGAAACCGCCGACGAACGGGATGATGCTTAAGACAGCACCAACCAGTATCCAGATGGTGGACTTGTACAGGATATCAGCTCCGTTTTTGGCACACGGGGTCATGTTTGCGGAGTCGCGGAGGGCCTTGAATCCAGACAGCAGCTTGACATATCCTATGATTACCAGCACAAGCCATGCGATGCCGCCTATGACGGGGATGAAGCGTACCACGACACCTATAATCAGGAGCATGTACGCGATGTAGATGTTCTTTGCGGCAGCGCGGTCAGCATCAGTAGGCTGGACATCCACAAATTTCTTGATGTTGAGGAAGAACAGCACGTATCCGGCGATAACTGCTATCTGGCAGATGGTGTCCAGTACGCCGAAAGCTCCGGTCGGGCCTTCTTCGCCTGACATGGCGGCCATGAAACTTACAGGGTTGAGGATGCCGTCAATGGCTCCGAAGATTGCGCCCAGAATACCGGCGATAGTGTAGATCCAGATGGACTTGATGATCATGTCCACGCTCTGTTCCCATAATTGTTTATTTACCATAAGTACACAAATTAGTAGGTTAACAAATAATACTCTCAAATTTACGATTTGCTTTTTTACTTTTCAAGTCGTAAGACGTATATTTGGTAAAAATGGCGGAAAATGATGATACCGGAAACGATAGATGCTGCAAGGAACGGAGATGCCGGGGCATTTGCCCTGATAGTGGAACGGTACCGGCAGAGTGTGTTCCGCATCTGCGTCAGGATACTGGGGGACGGCGACGAGGCTGAGGATGCGGTGCAGGAGACATTTGTCCGGGCATGGCAGTCGCTGCAGGGATATGATCCGCGCTACAGCATTGCCACATGGCTGAGGACCATTGCGTGCCGTCTGTGCTATGACGTGCTGCGCAGACGTACCAGACGGCGGCAATACGAGCAGGATGCCTGCCGGCAGGGGAGCGGGGACGGAAGCGGAGACCCGGAAAGTCTGCGGATGAGCCGGGAACTGGAAAACCTGTTCCGCAAAGCCGCCTCGGGGCTGTCTCCGATGCAGAGGACGGTGTTTGTACTGGCTGAGATTGAGCAGCTTCCGTCTGACGAAGTACACCGTATCACCGGATGGAGCGCGGTGCAGATAAAGAGCAACCTCTATATCGCCAGAAAGAAGGTACGCAAAGCTATTGAGAAAGAATTGTAAACAAAAAGAAAATGACAGTTATGGACAGATACACTGATTTTATAGAAAATATGCGCGGCTCACATCCGCAGATGCCTCATCCGGAGGAGGTCACCGGGCGGATACTGGAGCGCATACAGACTCTGCCGCAAAATGACTGCAAGACCGTTACAGCACTTCAGAAGACACCCGGAATCCGGCTGAGAAGAGCTATCCCGGCTCTTGCGGGCATAGCGGCGGCAGCGGTGATGGTATGCGCCCCGATGACCGCCCGTCTGAAAGCGGACACTGCTGTCCGCACGGATATCAGCTGTCTGAATATGCGCACATATGCCGCAATGAGCCGGCCGGACGCGCAACTGGAACATTATCGTAGAATCAAGGCCCTGAAGCAGTCCGTCACCGATCTGGAAGACAGGGCCGCAAAATCTCAAGGTCATGAAAACAGACATTAGAAATTTCCGTATGATAGTCAGAATGACTCTGACAATGCTTGCTGTAGTGGCGATATTCCCTTCCTGTGTCACCTATTATACCGTCGTGCCCGAAGTACACCCCGACGGGAGCATGACCCGGACCGTCTACGCCGAAGCCGACTCGGCCTGCCTGGCCGGAGACCTGTCCTCGCAGCCCTTCCTCTTTGAACTCGGATCAGGGTGGGAGACCGGCCGGATGGCAGAACCGAGGACATGGTGGTTCCTGGATGACTCCGCCACCATGAATTTCTACGCCAGCCGGACATTACTGCCTTCCGACACCTCGTACCGGGAGATTCCGGCCTCGGAAGAATATGCGGGACTGCCCTACATCAAGGCCCGGGAGCGGTGGGATCGGAAAAGGGGCTTGCTGTTCAACACCTACAGCTATTCCTGCGCATTTCCGGGCATAGCGGAACGGATGCCCGTGCCGCCGGACAGCCTCATGACCCTTGACGAACTGGACAGATGGTTCCGGAGTGCAGGCAATTACGCCGGGATGAACGGAGCGGAGGCATATTCCTGCCTGGCAGACCTCTATGACAAATACGCCGGTTGGATCAACGCCTGTTATCGTGAGCAGATATACCGCGTCATCTGCTCTGCTGTCGGAGAGGAACTTACAGACAGCCTGAAAAGGGAGTTGATGCAGTGGATGAAGAAGCATTACGACTTCTATGAGGATATGCTTTCCGCTTTTGACGGCAGTGACGGTTCCGTACTGACTGATATCGCCGGACAGATGAGCCGGCTGAGCGGCAGTCCGGTCTACGCTGATACGGCCGCAGTTCGTGCCACGGCCTGGGAAGAGGAATTATCCGCTCTCGAGGAAAAACTTACAGTTCCTTTCTGTTATGAAATGCTGTACCAGGTCCGGATGCCAGGACGGCTGACATCGGCCAACACTGAACTTATGGATGACGGTACTCCGGTGTGGAAAGTGAACGGCTTCCGCCTTCTTGCCGGTGACATTACCATCAAGGCTACATCCCGTCGTGCCAATCCCCTCGGCTTCATCCTCCTCGGCCTTGTCGTTCTGGCCAGTGCCGTCATCTTCTTCCGTCCCCGTCGCAGTAGTAACTCAAGAAGCAATTAACGAGCGATGCCGGCATTGGAGAATTTCCGTGGCCGGCATCAATTCACTATGTGTCGTTAAGGTCAGCAGTTTCCTGTCTAATCAAGAGCGTCTACGATGCAGATTGCGACGCGGTTCTCCTCCGGTACTGGCGAGACGTTCTCGGTGTCTCCCTTGTAGGCCACGGTGATCCTGTCGGCCTCGATGCCTGCGGCGATCAGGGCCTCAGCGACGTTCTCCGCCCTGTTCCTGGAGAGTTCCATGTTGCGCTCGGCAGTGCCTGTCTCCCTGTCGGCGTGTCCCGTGACGGTCACGCGCGTGCCGGGATTGGACACCAGCAGGGATGCTACGACAGAGATCTTTCCCCTTGCCTCATCGCTCAGCTCGCTGCTGCCGATAGCGAAGTATACGCTGCTCTCCACGGGAGCGAAGTCGAGCGTCCCTGTCTCCTGCACCGGTCCTGCCTCCGCCACGGCCACCGCAGCGGGCACGGGCTCCGGAGCGGGCTGCGGCTCCTCAGCTGCCACGGGGACCACCTCCACGGGTTCGGGCTCCGCGGGACTCTCCTTGCGGAGCTTGCCTATCCTGAACGTAAGTCCCGCCAGGGCGCCGAGCTGCCAGTCCACGTAGCTGCCCTTCTTGGAGTTGAAGGCGTCTCCGAGGACGTTGGCGTTGACCTCGAGGTTGAAGTGCAGCCAGTCCGTGATGCGCACTCCCATTCCCACGCCGAAGCGTCCTGCCGGGAAGACCTTGCTTCCGCCCCAGAGCAGGTTGTCATCGGGAAGGCGCGGTCCGAGGTTCTGCGCGTCGGAGTTGTTGAAGGCTCCGTTCACGCCCACACCGGCGAACAGGTAGGGGCTCACTGCCCGGCTCACGCGGTATCCTGCTATGCCGCACAGGTCGACGAGGACGTCAATGTTGCCCTGAAGGTAGTTGAACTTGTATACGCTCGTGCGTGCGTCCACCACGGCGCCCATGGCCTGCCATCCGCTCAGGCCGGCGCGGAGGCCCCACACCGGGGTGAACTGGTACCCGAAGTACAGGGACGCCGCGGGAGAGATCAGGTCGCCGAGGCTCGTCTCCCCGACCGTCTGGCCTATTCCGCCCTGGACAGTGATCAGCCAGTGGCCGCTGAACTCGTCGTAACTCTTCTCTTTCTCCTGCCCGAGCATCGCGCCGGACGCGAGCAGAAGCACTGCGATTGCTAGTAATGTCTTCTTCATAAGTCTTCAGTTTGCTTGTTCTGCCTTTGTTTTATTGCCTTATAATAAATGAGGGCGGCCTTGCTTACCGACCGCCCTCACCTCTTCTAATGCATCAAGTCCTTATGGCTATCTCTCGGCCTTGATGGTGAACTTGATCTCAATGTTCTTGTTGTTGCCTTCATGAGCCTTGTCAGTAGCAACTACTCCGTTGTAGTCGAGCTGGTAGTCGATGGAGGCCTTGATGGTTACCTGCAGGTTGTTCTGCAGCATGAGGTTGTCTCCGTCGAAGGTGAAGATTCCGGTAACGGGATCGAAGTCCCATATTCCGGTGTATGTTCCACCGTCCTGAACCTCAACGACTACCTCAGACTTGTCACAGAAACTGAGGACTGCATCGTAGGCTTTCATGTAGTAGGACTCGCTCAGACCGGTAGGACCGTCGAACGTGTAGTACTCATGCTCTCTCTCTCCGCCTGTCTCAACCTCGGCGATGTTCCTCCATACCCTGTTGTCCGGGTTGAGGTTGTCCTGAACGAGGGCCATGATGTCGACATACTGCCATGCCTTCACCTCGAGGTCCGTACCGTACTCCCTGTCAAAGCCGTTGGCCATGTGCTCGTCCTCGCCGTCGAAGAGAAGCTCGATGGGATCCGTGGCCGTGATGGTCACCTTCTTGGGTGTGAACTCAACCTTGGAGCCTCCCTCGATGGTTACATAGAGGATGGCGTTGAAGTCGTAGTCACGTCCCGTGAAGCCGTTCCAGTCAAGGTCGCTCATATCGAGGGATCCGTCGGGATTGACCTTCACGTCAGGTGCGGTGGGAGTGGGAACATTGACATATCCTGTGAGGGCGTTCTCCTTGGTGATGGGCTCGAATCTCACGCGGAGGTTGTCCTGGCCGTCATAGTTCTCTACATGGAAGTACTCGTTGAGGCGTACTATAGGGAAGGAGTACTTGCCTGCATGAGCACCGCTGTTGGGTATCTGGCCTCCGAGGTATGCGTGTCCTGTGAACTCGCCTGTCGAAACCACCACGCCTTCGTCGAACTCAAGCGAGTATACGGGATTGTCAATGGTGGCGGTTGCGTTGAACTCGTATGTCACGCCGTACCATGTCTCCACAGTCGTGGTGAAATTGAACTCATCACCGAACTTATCGATATCCTTGGACGAAATCCTGATGTAAGCGGGGTTGGGCTCATCAGTCTCATTGGGATGGTTCTCCTTCAGGATGCCCAGGAATGTCCAGAGATCATCGTAAGGGATGTTGCTGCCCCTTCCGAGAGCCTCCTGATAAGGATAGTTGTCGAGGACTCTCCATGCGAGAGTGGTGTAGTCGTAATCAGTTGCACCGTATGCGTTGCCGTTGTCGGCGAGGGAAGCGATGAATGCGTTCTTGTCCTCGAAGAACTCGTCACCGGGGTATGCGTTGTCAAAAGGCACACTGCCAAGATCCTTAAAGTACTTGGACGAGCCGATGAAAGGTATGGACTGATTTCCGAGATCTATCGCGTTTCTGTTGGCCTTGGTGCGGTCCACGGGCATCTCGCCGAGGGTGTATGTCAGGTTGATGACCACCTCGCTGTGCGCGTTGTCATCGGTGTATACCTTCTGGATGTCGTAGCGCACGTCGCGGCCTTTCTCGAACTGATAGCCGTCGATGGTCACGTCGACTACCTGAGCGGCAAGACGGGACGATACCTCTATCACCACATTGCCCTCACCGACGATGTCGCTGGCGTCGGGGGCTCCAGTTCTCAGCAGGTCCTCGGCCTGTCCGCCCTCTACGGTACGGTCAAACTTCTCGAATCTGGGCGTTCCGTTCTTAAGAAGCTCCTCGATGTTCTCGGCGGCTCCGTCCTTTCCTGCGTAGTCTGTCTCCCAGTTCAGGATAGCGGCCTCGTCAAGGAAGAGAGGCTCCTGGGTACCGTTGTAGAGTATCTTGTGCTCCACGGCGCGCTCGTATGTCCAGGGGATCCTCTGCTCGTCACCCCATGCCATCAGCTGCAGGTTGAGGGTGTACCTTACATTGGTGATCTCGTAAGTGGTCTCTCCGCTGACCTCTCCCACTGTGTTGTATGAGCTGTTGTAGTAGAAGGTGTTGTATACGGTGATCTTGTCGCCCACGTTGTTGACGGGGTTCTCCTTCATGGAAGCGACCGCTCCGTAGCCTTTCTCCTCGTCCCTGGCCACATTGATTCCGAGGTAGCCGTAGGGATCGCTGGTGCTGAATGTGTATTCAAGCGCCAGGGAGCCCTCGGGGAGGAAGAGAGCCTTCTCGGCCTCGCTGATCTCCACGTACTCACCGCCGTAGTTGAACTTCAGGTCGTAGCCCTCATAGAAGGCCACCTCACCGGGATACTCGCTCCACTGTCTCTCAAAGTGGGCTGTGGTGTAATCGTAGACGGTCCTGTTGTCCTCTGCATTTACGAGTGCGTAGTTGCCGTCAAGAGAGGTGTTCTGTCTTTCCACCTCCACGTACTCGCTGGTCACGTGGCTGCCCTCGGGCTTGTCCTTGTCGCATACGGTGAGGGCGATGTAGAAGTTCTGCATGTTCCTGGGAACAAGCGCCTCGATCTCCACGCGGCCGGGGAACTCTCCGAGCTCGACCTTGATGTCCTCACCGCTGATGTCCGTGGACTCTCCGGCTGCCGTGCGGTTGATGACGGGCACCGCGCTGAGTGTGACGTTGCCCTCCTTTGCTGCCGCCACGATGTCAGCCGCAAGCTCGTTGGGCTTTACCTGGAATGTGGCGATGACGTTCTGGGTCTCGGAAACGGCCTGTCCGGCCACGGTGTAGGCGTATGACGACGCCATGCCGTCCTTGTACTCGGGAACGAATACGAGGCTCTGTATTCTGTTGATGAGCTCGCTGATGGTCAGGTCGTTGGCCTCTGTCCAGTCATCGACCTTGTTGCCGATGTTGTCCACGTCGTTCTTCAGGTCCTCAAAGTTCTCCTCGAGGGTCTTGAGTCTCTCGTCGATCTCGTCGATTCTCTTGTTGATCTCAGCGACGTTCTGCTCGAGCTTCTGTGTCAGATCTGCCAGGCCCTTGGCCATTTCCTCGCGGAGCTGGCCCTCCGTCTCCTCGAGCTGGGCTCCGAGGTCCCTCATGTAGGCCTCGAACTCGCTTCTGTCGAGCTTGTTCTTCTCGAGCTGGTCGATGGCGCCCCTGAGCTCTTCTGCGAGCTCATTGATGCTGAGCTGGAGACCGCTTATCTCCTCCGCAACGGAGGTCGCGAGGTCGTCTATCTTGCCGTTGAACTCCTCCTGGAGCCTCTTCTCGAGGTCGAGCATCTTCTGCTTGAGGGTCTCGTCCATGGTCTCGAGCTGGCCGATCTTGTCCTCAAGACCGCCCTTTGCGTAGATTCCGAGAGCCTTCACCAGGTTGTCGAGCTCACCGGCGACGGTCGTGAGCTTATCGTTCACTTCCTTGGCATATGCCATGGCCTCGTCAGCCGCGTTATGTGCTGCGTTGATCTTATCCTCAAGGCCGGGGATTACGATGGTCTCGAGATTCTCGATGTAGTCGTCGAACTTGCCGCTGAGGCCGGCGTAGTCGCTCTCGAGTTGTTTGAGGCGTTCGGCTATGTTCAGGTCCTCAAGCGCCTTGAGACCGGTCTCGACGGAGCTCATCCTGTTCTGCAGGGCGAGGATGTCACCGAAGATCTGCGAGAAGGTGACCTCGGCCGAGTCAACGGTAAGGTAGTCGTTCTTTATGGAGTCGACGGCGGCCTGGAGGTCAGCGATGTCCTCGCCGTGAAGTTTCTGGAGAGCCTCCACGGCAGCCTCGATGGCGGCCACGTTCTCGGTCAGGCCGGCCAGGAGCTCCATCTGATACTGGAGCTGCTCGTCAAGCTCGTTGATCCTGCCGTTGATCTCCTCGATGTCGGCGGCCACTTCCGCGAACTCGCCCCTGAACTCGTCGAGCACGCCGTTGATGCCGTCAATCTTCACGTTGAACTCGGACTCGATTGCGGAGAGGCTGGACTTCAGGGAGTCGATCCTGAGGTCGACCCTGCCTATGTGGTTGACGAGTGTGTTGTAGTTGTCATCTATCCTCTTCGAGAGCTCGTTAATCTTGGCAAGGTTGGCCTCGTCTCCCTTGGCGATCAGGTCCTGGAGCTCCACCTTGTCGTTCTTGATCTGGTCGGCCAGGGCGTCGATGCGGACGCGGTTGGCCTCGTCACCGTTCTGGATCACGCTGTTGAGGTTGTTCACCTGGTTGGTGAGGTCGGCGATCTTCTCGTTGATCCTTGCGATGCTCTCCTCAACGTCCACGCTGCCGGAGTTGATGGCGTCATTGAGCTCCTTCTTGAGCTGCTCGATGGCAGCGAGAAGCTCCTTCTCCACATCGGCGATCTGGTCGACAGCGTCGTCGATGCGTCCGTTGAGCCTGTTCTCCTGCTCGGAGAGCTTGGTGTTGATCTCGGCGATGTTGCCCTCTACGGTCTCGATGTTGTCGTTGATCAGGTCGATCTGCTTCTGGAGACCCTCGTCCATATCCTGCAGGTCGCCCACGTTTCCGTTCAGAATGTCGATCAGGTCGTTGGCGTCGCTGATCGCTTCATTCATGTTCTTTAGCTGTTCTTCCAGGCTCGCCAACTGACCTGTCTCGAGGTTGTCAAGGCGGTCGTTGATCGCGTTGATGTCCTCCTCGTAGTCAGTACAGCCTGAAAACGCGAACACTCCGCACACCAGCGCGAGTGCCGCAATCACATTGAAAAAGTGTTTTTTCATAACTGTAATTAGTTTGTTACACATAGTAATTATAATTAAAAAAAATTAAGTTTTCCATTGAAACTACCCCAACTATATGAGCAGCCAAAAACTCGCACAAATATATTCAGTTTATATTTTCAAAACAAATTTTTTTAAAAAAATTGTTAATAACTTATGTTTTGCCACTTATCCAAGTCCGGTAAACCTGTCTCCGAACATATAAAACAGCGCGAGCCAGAAGAAAAAACGGGTGCCTTTGCCGATGAGCATGAAGAGGGCGCAGCGGCCGAAATGCAGCTTGTAGAAGCCCAGGCCTATGGCGAAGACATCGCCCACGAACGGCAGCCATGTCAGGAAGGCCAGCAGGGAACCGTACCTGTCTATCTTCGACTTCTGTTTCAGCAGGGTCTCCTCCTTGACGTGGAACCACTTCTCTATCCATTCCCATTTGCCGATACGGCCTATCCAGTAGGAGGTCAGACCTCCCAGCCAGTTGCCGGCAGTAGCGCAGAGCCACGATACCACCGGGTCTCCTCCGGCCAGAAGTATACCTATTATAAGAAAGTCCGACGAAAAAGGGACGATGGTGGCGGCCACGAAAGCTCCGATGAAAAGGCCGATGTAGCCGAGGTCGAGCAGAAAGTTCAGGTCCATCGCCTATCTCCGTATCTTTTTGAAAAATTCTGTCATGACAGTGCCGCACTCCTCCGCCATGATTCCTTTTATGACTTTTGTCCTTGGATGCAGCAGGGACGGGGAGAACAGGGTGTAGCCACGCTTGGGGTCATCGGCTCCGTAGACTACCGCTCCGACCTGGGTCCAGGCCATCGCGGCGGCGCACATCGGACACGGCTCGACTGTGACGTACAGGGTACATTCTGGAAGATACTTGCCTCCTATGTAACTTGTGGCTGCCGTCATGGCCAGCATCTCGGCATGGGCCGTGGGGTCGTACAGGGTCTCGGTCTGGTTGTGCGCCCGGGCGATGATCCGCCCCTCGCACACCACCACCGCTCCGATGGGGATCTCCCCTTCGGACTCAGCCCTCCGCGCCTCCTTCAGGGCCTCCCGCATATACTTCTCGTGATCAGTATTCATTGCCGTTCAATATTTTCCAGTAGCCGTTCTTCTTTGCGCCTGCTCTTTCTATGATGCCTTTCTCCCTGAGCCGGTCAATTGCCCGCTTTATCGTGCTCCTCGACTTTTTAGTATTGGCTGCCATCTCTTCAATCTTGACAGATGGATTCTCCGCTATAAGTTGTAGGACAGCTATTTCTGTCAAGGATGCCTTTCCGGTCAGATTGTTTAAAGGTTCATTTTGAGCCTTTAAATTGGGCTTTAAAGGTTCATTCCGGACCTTTAATCCGTCCGCTTTTATATGCAGGGTCCTGTTCCGCAAGTCGGCCCCTTCGTTCAGAAGGAGATGGCGCAAAAATCTTTCCAGCGGCTCTGTGGTGGCTGTTATGCCTTTTTTCAGGTCATTGTAATTGGCCCTGACAAGGGCATTTCGGAAAAACCACGAGTGTCTCTCGAAAGTATCGTTTCCTACATTGAATCCGAAACTGCGGAGATATTTTATCAGGAATACCGCAGTTGTGCGGGTGTTGCCTTCTCCGAAGGGGTGAATCTGCCAAAGATTGGATATGAATCTTGCAATATGCCGCACAGCCTCATCGGCTGTCAGTCCCTCGTATGAAAAATCCCTTTCAGTAGAGATGTCGTGTTCCAGGGTCTCGGTTATCAGTCCGGCACCGGCATATATTACTGTACCTCCGTCCAATACCCATTCTTTTTTGGTGATGTTATAGTCCCGGATGCGGCCGGCGAATTTGTAAATGCCTGTGAAAAGATACCGATGGATACGGATGAGTTCAGCCGGAGTCATGGAGAATGCCTGTTCTGCGAGAAGTTCGGTGATTCTGTAAGAGACTGTGTCAGCCTCCTTTGTCCGCTCATCACTGCCGGTGTCTTCCCTTGCTGTGCGGCTTTCATAGTAGGACTCAATGCGCTGCCGTACTTCCCGAAGCGAGATGTCTCCCTCGATATGCTCGCGGGCGGTATCTATAAGGTACGCCGAGGGCTTCAGTCCGTCCACGTCCTGAAGTCCGATGGCCGTGCGCCATGCCTGCGCCCGCTCCGCCCTCGACGGCTCTCCCTGCCTTATATATTCCTCAAAATCCGTTATCATAATAGCAGAGCAAAGATACGCAAAGTCGTCCACATGGCAAAGTGACATTTTGGCAGAGTGTGCGGAGTGGCACTTAATTTGTTTAACAAGTCTGTGCAAGTTGAAAACAACTAAAATTTAAAAGATATGAACATTAGACCTTTAGCAGACAGAGTGCTCGTAGAGCCCAAAGAAGCTGAGACCAAGACAGCAAGCGGAATCTATATTCCTGAGACAGCAAAAGAGAAACCCCAGCAGGGTAAGGTAATCGCTGTAGGCAGCGGCAAGAAGGATGAGCCCATGGAACTGAAAGTGGGCGACACCGTTCTCTACGGAAAATATTCCGGAACCGAGATTACCGTTGACGGCAAGGACTATCTGATGATGCGTCAGTCCGACGTGCTCGCAGTTCTTTAATTCTGTTTTGTTTAACTTTTAAAATCGTACAACTATGGCAAAAGAAATCAAATTCAATATGGAAGCCCGCAGCCTGATGAAGGAAGGCGTGGACGCTCTTGCAAATGCAGTGAAGGTAACCCTCGGTCCTAAAGGACGCAACGTGGTTATCGACAAGAAATTCGGTGCCCCTCAGGTGACCAAGGACGGTGTTACCGTAGCCAAGGAAGTGGAGCTTGAGGACCGTTTCCAGAACATGGGCGCACAGATGGTAAGGGAGGTTGCTTCCAAGACCAACGACCAGGCCGGTGACGGTACTACCACAGCTACAGTCCTCGCTCAGGAGATTATCAGCGTAGGTCTGAAGAACGTGACCGCAGGCGCCAACCCCATGGATCTGAAGCGCGGTATCGACAAGGCTGTTGAGACAGTCGTAGCCGACCTGAAGAAGCAGACCCAGGAAGTGGGTGAGGACATGGCCAAGGTAGAGCAGATCGCCACCACATCCGCCAACAACGACGCTTTCATCGGCAAGCTCATCGCAGAGGCAATGGGTAAGGTGAAGAAAGAGGGTGTCGTTACAGTCGAGGAGGCCAAGGGTACCCAGACAGAGGTCAAGGTCGTAGAGGGCATGCAGTTCGACAGAGGCTACATTTCTCCCTACTTCATGACCAACCCTGACAAGATGGAGGCCGTTCTCGAGAACCCCAAGATCCTGATCACCGACAAGAAGATCTCCTCCATGAAGGACCTTCTCCCCATCCTCGAGCCCATCGCACGTAACAGCGAGTCCCTCCTTATCATAGCTGAGGACGTAGACGGCGAGGCTCTGACTACTCTGGTAGTCAACAGACTCCGCGGAACGTTGAAGGTCGCTGCCGTGAAGGCTCCCGGATTCGGTGACCGCCGCAAGGAGATGCTTCAGGATATCGCCACACTGACAGGTGCCCAGGTAGTTTCCGAGGAGAGAGGCTTCACCCTCGAGAACACCACTCCCGACATGCTCGGTAAGGCCGACAAGGTGACCATCGACAAGGAGAACACTACTATCGTCAACGGTAAAGGTGACAAGGAAGCCATCGCTGACCGTGTAGCCCAGATCCGCAAGCAGATTGAGAAGACCACTTCCGATTATGACCGCGAGAAACTCCAGGAGAGACTGGCCAAACTGGCCGGCGGTGTGGCTGTCCTCTATGTAGGCGCAGCATCCGAGGTCGAGATGAAGGAGAAGAAGGACAGGGTAGAGGACGCTCTGAACGCTACCCGCGCCGCAGTTGAGGAGGGTATCATCCCCGGTGGCGGTGTCGCTTTCATCCGCGCTATCGAGGCCCTGAAGGGACTGAAGGGCGAGAACGAGGACGAGCAGACCGGTATCAACATCGTGGCCAAGGCCATCGAGGCTCCTCTGCGTACCATCGCCGAGAACGCAGGTGTCGAGGGCAGCGTAGTGGCTCAGAAAGTCCGCGAGGGCAAGGGCGACTTCGGTTACAATGCCCGCGCCGACCGCTACGAGAATCTGCTCGCAGCCGGTGTCATCGACCCGACCAAGGTTACCCGCGTGGCTCTGCAGAACGCCGCTTCAGTAGCCGGCATGTTCCTCACCACCGAGTGCGTTATCGCTGACAAACCGGAACCGGCTCCCGCAGCTCCTGCCATGAACCCCGGAATGGGCGGCATGATGTAGTAGGCTGACGGTACTCCCATATTTTGAGACAATGCTGCCGCAACCGTCTAGGATGACGATTGCGGCAGTTTTCGTATTCTTTTCTGCGGCCGCTTGCATACAATTTGCATAAAACAACTAACTTATTCTCATACCACTAAATAAATTAGTTAATTATGTTGAGATTTTCAAGAAAAGGAATCTCTGTGACCGTTGTACTGGACAGGCGCAGAGCAAAAATGAGCGGATTGTATCCCGTGAAAATTGAAGTAGTCTGGCAGGGAAAGCAGAAATATTTCCCGACTGGTGTGGACATGTCTGCTGAGAACTGGAATAAAATGCGTATAAGACACAAGATAAGTGAGGAGACAATAGAGATTGAGAAATGTTTCAGCAGAATAAGGAACGAAGTTGCCGAAATGCTGGAGAAAGACAGTCTATCACTCAGGACGCTTGAGATACGGTGTGGACGATCATCGTGCTACAATGTCAACAAAGCCCTGCGCACAATGATGGAGGAGTGTGCGAGGGAAGGCAAGACCAACTCATATTACAGATACCGCTCAACTCTTGTCAATATTGAGAAATTTGCAGGGAGCAACGTACCGTTCTCATCGGTGACTGTGGACTGGCTGAAAAAGTGTGAGGATTTATGGATGCGTGAAGGCAAAAGCACGACAACAGTCTGCATCTACATGAAGACTCTCAAAAGTGTTATGTACAAGGCTATGGATGAAGGATATATAAGGCATTCGTCATTTCCTTTCGGAAGAGGAGGGTATGCTGTTCCCAAAGGAGCAGTACGCAAGATGGCCTTGAGCAAAAGCCAGATTAAGCGGATAGTAGAATACCGGGGGCCGTCAGATCTGGAGATGTACCGTGACTTGTGGCTGTTCTCCTATCTGTGCAACGGTATCAATTTCAAAGACATGCTCTTCCTTAAACACAAAGATATAGTAGACGGTGAGATTCATTTTATCCGCTCGAAGACCAGATATGCCTACGGCACGAGGAAAGTTATCCATGCTAATATAAATCCTAAAATGCAGGAGATTTTGGACAAGTGGGGCAATCCGGCCATACGTCCTGACACTTGCCTCTTCAAATATGCTAAAGGTAATGAGGATGGTTTCAAGGCCGATATGCTTGTCCGCAAGATAGTCCGCAAATGCAACGCAGCTTTGAAAATAATTGCACAGGAACTGGATATTCCAGTATTTACCACATATTCGGCCAGGCATTCATTTGCTACTGTTATGCAAAGAAGCGGAGCCGGGATATCATTTATTTCCGAATGTCTGGGACATTCCAGTCTCGTAGTGACTGAAAATTATCTTGCTGGATTCGGAAGGGAAGAGAGGGTGCGGAATTCCGCACTTTTGACCGATTTTGACTGAAAATACGCAAACTGTATGCAAACCGGAAATACAATTGCCCATAGATTATCATTACTGTTGTGAGAATCACAGCTTATCCGCCGAGTGACACGCCATCACATTGTTATTACTATGTGTAACAATTTACAGTTATGAAAAAACACTTTTTCAATGTGATTGCGGCACTCGCGCTGGTGTGCGGAGTGTTCGCGTTTTCGGGCTGTACTGACTACGAGGAGGACATCAACGCGATCAACGACCGCCTTGACAACCTCGAGACAGGTCAGTTGGCGAGCCTGGAAGAACAGATTGAGGCCATCAGCGGTGCTTTGGAAGACGCCAATGGCTTGATCGATGTACTGCAGGGCAATGTAGGAGACCTTAAGGCCGCTGACGAGACCCTCGGTAAGCAGATTGATGCCATCAATGGTGAGATTGAAACCGTAAAAGGGGAGATTACCGATCTTGGCAAACAGATCTCGTCTCTTGAAGACGACTTGAACCGCAGAATAGACAGCGTTGTGGACGAACTCAAAGAAGCCGATTCCACAAATGCCAAGAGAATCAGTGATCTTGCCGACAAACTGGAGGCAGCACAAGCTGAACTGGAGAAACTTATATCCGACGGTGACGCAGCCAATCTCGCCAAGATTAATGAGCTTTCAGAAAGGATAGATAACCTTTATGACGAGCTGATCAAGGCGATTAAAGACGGTGATCAGGCAAATGCAGAAGAGATCGGTGCTGTTGCAGATGACCTCAAGGCTCTCCGAGATGAATTCGATACTAAGGTTGAAGAACTGGCGGATCTGGTTTCTGCCGTCGCGCAGCTTAAGTCAGATCTCGAGAATCTTCAGGAACTGACATCAGGTCTTCCGGCGCTCGAAGAGCTGGTAAATGAGATAGCCGAAAGTTACCTCTCGATAGATGAGGCAAGTAAGACATATGCAACCATCAAGATGCTTGAGGACTCTATCGGAAAAGTCAATGGAAGGCTTGACCTGCTTGAGAGCCTTAACATAGGTGAGCGGCTTGGAAAGATAGAAGATGTACTTATTCCCGGACTTCAAACACAGATAGACGACGTAAGGGCAACAGCTTCTGAGGCCAAGAGGATTGCAGAAACTGCGCTGAGCAAAGCAGAAGATGCTCTTGGACAGATTGAAGTCCTGCAGGAGGCCCTGGGCTCATATGCGACATCCGGAGAACTTGAGGCCCACATGGAGTATCTGCTCAACATGGTTGAGACTCTAAGCAAAAAGGACCTCGAGCTGGAAGGTCTCATAAAAGATCTGGAATCATCTGTGGCATTGAAGATTCTTGATGTCCAAAATAGTATTGATTCTCTCGATGACAAGCTTGATAAAGCCATAGAGGACATCAAGAATACTATGGCGACCAAAGAGGAACTCGATGCCAGGATCCAGGAGGTCATGAACATGATCGATGAGACTGCCGACAAGATCAGCGAAGAAATGCTCAGGGAGATCAATGAGGCGACACAGAACCTGCAAAACCAGATCAATACCATCAACGGCCAGATTGAGGACATCAACGAGGCCCTTGATTCCCTCGATGAAAGAGTAACCGAAATCGAAGGATGGAAAGATGATATTCAGGACCTTGAGAATAGAATCCAGAGTCTGGTATTCGTCCCCGAGTACAATGACGGAAAAGCTACAGTACTGTCATACACCATCAACTCTGTTCCTGTATCCGACAGTATGGTGGTGACAGCAACTTTCCAGGTCACACCCGCCGCTCTTGCTGAGAATGTCATCAACCAGTATGACAATGTATTTGTCAACGTAATTCCCGTGCTGACAAGATCTGCTTCCGATGCTGCTTTCATAGCTTCAGCACAAGACAGAACTCTTCGTCTCAGTAAAGGTAAGGGAGCCGGCTATATCGATATGGAAGTGACAGTTCCTGTTACGACAGAAGACGATATAGAACTTACTCCCGGGGCATTTGCCATCTCATTCTACGTAGCTTCAAAAGAAGAAGTTGAAGCAATCATAAATGACGACATGGCTATCGCGGATATGGATGCCGGCACCTACATTGCCAGCGATTATGTCCAGACTGCAGGCAAGGCGACAGCCATTGACGATACTTATGTTCTTTACAATGAAGTAGTTGGAAAAGAATATCCTTCGATGGATGAAGTTGTGGATGAGGTGAACTCTTACGAAAGGGCATGGTCGGTACTTAACAGAGAGGTGTCATTCTATGGAGACAACAACTATGATGAAAAAGACGACGGTACTTACACCCTTCACATCAAGCTGGACGATGAGTACTATACTCTTGAAGAGGCCGCAGCTATGTTCAGAGCCAATGTGGCGGACATAACACCTGATTACAGCTACATCATCCAATACTACGACAGGCTGGATAATGCAGTTTCTTCCATTGCGGAATACTTCGATGTAACGGAAGAGGAACCATACGGTCTTAAAATAGACATGGCCAAAGCGAGTGAGATGACAGATATTATCGGCTCGTACGTCTTTGCCAAGAACATGTTCACTTTCGGTGAAGACAGCAGGTACGGCGGTGGTCTTACCGTTGTCGAGAATACCGGCAAGTACAAAGTAATCAATCTGCCTATCAATATCAACATAGATGCCGCAAGGATTGACTGGACCTATGACTTTGCTCTTGCGCATGCCAACGACAGTGAGAACCCTGCAGTGCCGAACATCCAGCCTATTGACAGTACTCTGTCATATATGGCCGAGAATCTCGGTGAAACCAGTCTTGCAGACATCCTCACACTCGAGCCCAAATTAACTGAAGTCCGCCTTGGTGATTCAGAGACTCCGATGGCTGCTCAGGATGCACCCGTCATAGCCTTCAGCAATGTCAACAAGCTGGATGACACTACCGGTTCGATTGACATATCAGTCATCAAGTATGACTTCTCTGCAGAGACAGAAAACGTATACCACTTCACCAATACCTACTATCTTGAGGATTATATGGTTAACTGCACTGTCAACTTCACGCTTACCCTGGGTCAGATGCCCGGTGATATTTTCGTGAACTACGAGCAGTTGCCCAGAGATATCAAATTCATGCTGCCTGGATCCGGCGATTTCGACACTATCGGTATTGATAACGGCTATACTAAGGCATTCAAGATTCTCAATACCCAGAATCCCACATGGTTCACAGACGAGGCTCAGCTTACAAGCTCAATGCAGGTCAACGATATGACAAGATTCACGACTTACAGAGACGGTGAGATACTTAACGGTTATGAGTCCGTAGAGAACACTTCACAGAATCCAGTCTACACAAGGCTCTCGGTAGAACCTGATGCTGAGTATCCCAGCGGTTCTTACGTAAGGGTAAGCTCATCGCAGATAACAGCTGTAGGCAATGTATTTGACTTCATCACTGAGATCAATACATGGTATGGTGTAACTTACACATACACAAATAGCGGAAAGGTAAGCGGGCCTGAATTTGCACTCGACTACATACATACGCACGTTTATGGCTATGACGGACCCAATCCCTATGTTCAGCTCGACTACCATCTCAACGGCAACGGTGTATATGTCATCGATGAGGCCAATCTCAAGAACTACTTCGAGGTAACCGGTCTGCCGGAAGGATTCGAGGGTGAGCTTACAGTCAGATTCGAGACTCTCACACAGGAGAATCCCGCAGAGGGCTATAAGAATGTACCTTCTATTCCTGTCCTCAATGTAAACAACGAGACCGGCTCATTGGGCGAGTACACCATTGACTGGGCACAGTATACTGCCCGTGACCTGAATATCAGGGCAACTCTTGTCGCCTCGGCCAACGAGACTACGACTGAGGAGATTGAGCTCAACAGCCTTGACCTTACAGTTCAGGTATATCCTCTGGTTGAAAGCGCGTCGATGAAGACTTCCGAGGATCTCGACTACTATGGCAACAACTACGTAATGGACGGTGATTACATCATCCTGAACAGAGAGGCCAACGAGACAGTGACCATCAGGCTCTGGGAGTATGTCAATGCATTTGCCAGGTTCAGCGACGGCAAGAACTTCGTTCCTTACGAGAATGCCGGCGGAGATCGTCATGAGAACCTTATTTATGTAAACCAGAACAGCGCGATGACAATCTATGGTGCAACACTGGTATTTGACGACAACTATGATGCCATCTCAGGTGACCAGAGAAGACTGCTCGACTACGATGCAGCAGCCGGTACTGTAATATACCACGCTGAGGATGGAGAGATCGCAAACCCGATCTACATCACTGTCGAGGGAGATATGCTCTACTACCTGGACTACAACCATGTGGAAGCATATCCTGTGACTATAAAGATCAAACTTCAGGACATGTAGAGTGATTTTCTGGATTTGAATTATATTTCAGGTGAGGGTGGTCGGCTAAAGGCCACCCTCATTTATTAAAAGCCAATATTAACCCAAGACATAAAAGCAATGAAAAGAATACTGACAATTACGATACTGTTTCTCACAGCGGGAGTTCTGTGGGGACAGCAGAAAGATAGGTCATACGATGAGTTCAGCGGCCACTGGCTGATTACCGTCCAGGGCGGAATAGGTCAGACAATAGGCGAGACGTCTTTCGGAAGTCTTATATCTCCTGCCGCCTCTTTGTCTTTCGGATACCAGTTTACTCCCGTGTGGGGCCTGCGTGCCGGTGTGAGCGGCTGGCAGGCTAAGGGTGCCGTGGTGGACGCTACCACGAGCGTGTACCGCTACAACTACATACAGGGCAACATTGATGTCCTCGTCGACCTGTGCGGTATAGCCGGCTACCGTGTGAGCCGGGCAGTGAGCCCCTACCTGTTCGCGGGTATCGGTGTGAACAGTGCATTCAACAATAAGGAGGCCCAGGATCTTGGTCCGCGCCTTCCCGATGGCAACCTGCTTTGGGGAGGAAGCAAGATTCTCCCGGCCGGACGCTTCGGCGTGGGCATGGGCGTGCGCATCACGGACTGGCTGCACTTCAACCTCGAGGTCAACGCCAACGTTCTCGGAGACGCCTTCAATTCCAAGAAAGGCAGCGCGGTGGATTGGCAGCTCGGCGCGCTGGCGGGCTTCACGTTCAGGATAGGCCTGAAGAAAGACAAGCCGGAGGATGAGATCCTTGTGGTGGAATCTGCTCCCGTAGCTGAGCCAGAGTCGGTTGCGGAGCCTGAACCCGTGGCCGAGCCTGTACCCGAGCCAGCCGTAGCTGCCACGGCTGCTGCTGAGTCGTCCCTCGAGGGGGGCGAGTACACCGCTCCCGCCTTTGAGGCCGTGGAGAAGAACATCTTCTTCCTCATCGGTCAGAGTTCGATCAGGGAGAGCGAAACCTCAAAGGTGGACGAGGTGGTGTCCCTGCTCAGAGAGAACCCTCAGACGAGTGTGACCGTGACTGGCCACGCTGACAGGGAGACCGGCACTGCCGAGCGCAACATGGACCTCTCCAAAGAGAGAGCCGAGAACGTCGCCGCGGCCCTGATTGCCGCCGGCATCGAGGCCGACAGGATCACCGTTGCCTACAAGGGCGACACCGAGAACGTCTCTCCCGTCGCGGAGGAGAACCGCGTGGCCGTCTGCGTGGTCGCTGCCGAGTAGAGTCCCGCTTTACGGAACAATCAACAGCACTGATGCCGGTCTGGAAAATCTCCAGCCGGCATCATTCGTAATAATGATTATTGCGGGTGTACTATCTTAGTTTAGTCCACGACTATGTCCGCCTCACCCGAGACACTGCCTCCCGGTACCCAGTCGATGACCTGCGAGGTCACGCTGATCTCGTCCCTGGTAAGCGTGATGTGGTACTGATAGCAGTAGCCGCTTTCAAAGGATGTATCCTGTTTGAGAGTGTAGGCCAGCCTGGTACCGTCAGACACATAGGAACAAGTCTGATGCCTTCAAAGTTCTTGTCACTCCGGCTAAAATCCAATGCAGTTATGGTGCTTCAAAAACAGTAATCCGGCCCGGGCTTGCCTCAAGCAGCGGGAGGGCCCGCGCCAATCAGATGGGTAATTTTGCAGATAATCTAAATAATTTTACTAAGTTTGTAGGAAATAAACTTTTTTCTATGGCACTCATTAACTGTAAAGAATGTGGACAGTCCGTATCTGACTCTGCATCAGTATGTCCTCATTGCGGCGCTCCTGTCGTGAAAGATGTGTTCTGCACCAACTGCGGAGTGAAAATGCCGCAGGATATGAAATACTGTCCCCAGTGCGGCGCTCCGAATCCGGGTTATCGGAACAAGTATCCCAAAGACAGGCTTACTGCGGGTCTTCTCGCCATATTTCTGGGAGGTCTGGGCATCCACTATTTTTATATGGACAAGTCGACGGCCGGTCTCCTCTCGATACTCCTGTCGCTGTGTACCTGCGGAATATGGCAGATTGTCATGCTGATTCAGGGTATTATCATACTCACCATGACCGATGGGGATTTTAACGAAAAATATTACTATACTGACAAGAAGTTCCCCCTTTTCTAATTTAAAGAATAGAAGTTATATGTACTGTAAAAATTGCGGAGCACAATTACCTGACGGAACAAAGTTCTGCCCCAACTGCGGGCAGAGCCTGTCAGAGGGCGGGCCGGGAATGTCATATCCCAGGATGGAGAAGCCGTCCACCTATCTTGTCCTGTCCATTCTGGTGACGATATTCTGCTGTCTTCCGTTCGGAATTGTCGGTATAGTCTATGCCTCAAAGGTGGATTCATGCTGGTATGCCGGCCATGTGGAAGAGGCCTGTGCGTATTCCCGCAAAGCCAGAAATTGGTCTTTGGCCGGAATCCTGCTGAATGTCGTTCTGTGGATAGTCTATGTGATACTTATCTTGATCGGTGTGTCATGGGTCACATGGTGGGATGACAGCATCTACTATACGACGGCATGTCTGCTCTGAAAAGCCGTCGGCTTTATGCAGTGCTGATTGCAGCGGCAGCCGTGTGCGCTGTGCTGGTTGTAGTATGGATATACCGGGTGGATCCCGAGGATTCGGCATATTCTCCCAAATGCATTTTTTATATGCTGACAGGTCTGAAATGTCCAGGATGCGGTTCTCAGCGTGCCATTCACGCTCTGCTGCATCTGCGAGTAGGGGAGGCGTTCAGGTACAATGCTCTTTTAGTGCTTTCAATTCCGTTCCTGCTGCTTCTATGCTTTTCGTGGGCAATGAGAAAACGCCTTCCGGTGCTGTATGCTGGGCTCAATGGTCGGGTGGTGATATGGACAGTGTTCGCGGTTATAATCGCCTGGTGGATTATCAGAAACATTTTTCAATTTTAAAAATAAAAATACTACCTTTGCACCACGGTATTGACCTATGGTGTAATGGTAGCACTACAGATTTTGGTTCTGTCTGTAGAGGTTCGAATCCTCTTAGGTCAACAGAAACACATGAACAAATCTTTTTTCATAACTTTACTTTTTTTGATGATTACACCCGTTCTTATCAGCGGGTGTAATTTTCATAATACGACAGGCCGCCAGCCTAGTCCACAGCCTTTTCCCTCCGTAACTGTCCCCGTCATGCTTACAGGTCAGGAAGCGGCTGAGTATGCTGCATCGCATTACTGGAACAGATATTTTGATTCCACGCAGGTGTGGAACGGCATATCCGACACTCTTATCGGAGGGGTGACGGAGGACGCTATGACTCAGGCAGTAAGGGACTATATCATGGCTCTTTGGTCCATACCCTATGATAAGGCCATGGAGGCCCAGCATCATCTGATGTCGCTGGCCGAGGCATCTACTGTAACCGATACATCAGGACATATATACGACTTTATCGTGAATGTCATGGAGTCAGCCCTCTGGAACCCTCTTTCGGAGCTGCGCAACGAGGGATTTTATATCCCGGTAGTGGAAAGTGTTCTCAGCACCAGACGTACCGGTGAGCATTACAGCAGTTATTACCAGCAGCAACTGACCACATGCAGGAACAATGCGCCTGGAGCGTATGCGGCTGATTTTACATACACCGATGCCAAGGGCCGTCTGCACAGCCTCTACGAGACCCAAAGCGAATACACTCTCCTGCTGTTCTCCAACCCCGGATGCCCGGCCTGCCGTGAGATTATCGGTATGTTGAAAAGCAGTCCTCTGATCAGTTCCATGGTACAGGATGGCCGAATGGGACTGCTCAGCATCTATATCGACGAAGACCTGGCTGAATGGTTCAAGGACCTGTCCGACTATCCGGAGGAATGGATTACCGGTTACAACCAGGATCTGACCATCCGCGACAACCTCGTCTACGATGTCCGCGCCATTCCCTCCCTTTATCTGCTGGACCGTGACAAGAAAGTCATTTTCAAGGATATCTCCACCGGAATGCTGATGCTTCAGCTCGAAAGACTCTAAAGGTACTCCCGGCCGGAGAGACCGCGCCAGAGGGCGTAGTATTTCAGGGTGGAGACAGGTTTTGTGGCGATGAGCTGATATCGGACGGACGGGCCGCAGTTGAAATACATGGAACGCGACAGGAAAGTGCCGTAGCCGGTTATTTCACCGATACTGTAGACTATCTTCTGATCGCCGTAGAATATCTCCAGCCGGTCGCCGTACATGGCCACAGAGGCATTGTCCGACAAGTGGGTGAAGACTCCGTCCTTTTTCAATGTGAGTTTGAAGCAGTCATTGTCGCAGACTATCGGCTCCTCCGTATGCTGCCGTAGAGTCCCGCAGTTCTCGTGTACCCAGCGCTTCTGGAAGCGGTTCCACTGGGAGAAATTATCAAAGGGCATATTCTCACCCTTCTCAAACCATCCGGTCTCAAGCAAACGGCTGGAAAGTCCGCAGTCGCAGCTGATATTGTCTCCCGAGGTCTGTACCGTACCGAAGCGCAGGCAGTGCGGGCAGAGATAGGCAGCATATTGCAGTCCCTCCGCCAGGGCCTTCCCGCGGTACAATGCTCCACTGGCGGCCTGAGTCTCGTAGGCATTGACATAGAGGTCGCGGCAGATAGCCGCATAGACCTCGTCAACGGTCATCCCTCTGAGCTCCTCGGGGGTATACTCATGTACAAGCTCTCCGAACATCGGACCTTTGCGCTTGTGCTCGGCCCATCGCGGGCGCAGCAGGTAGCCTCCTGTCAGACGGTAGGTCAGCAGGGCCACGCCCGTATCCTTGACCAGGGCGGCGGTACGGGGCGAGATGAACTCGGTCTCGCCGTCCCAGCTGCGGTTGCCCTCGGGAAACATTCCGACGGATACGCCAGCCCGGAGATTGGCTTCTATCAAGGCAATGGCGGCATCTCCCTTGGCGCCTTTCTCTCTGGGAATTATACCGAACAACGGGTTGAGGAAGAATCCGGCTATGCCCCTGGTCAGGGAGGCGTTGGCAACGAAACGCATGTGCCTCCGTGTGCCGATGACCATCAGGGCGGGGTCGAGGTTCTGGGTATGGTTGCCCAGGCACAGGAATGTCCGGCTGCGCACCTTGCACGGTTTATACCTGATGTGCAGGATGATATTGACGAAAGGGCCCACGAATGTACGGCAAAAGGCGTAGACTCCGCGCTGGAAGCCCACGCCTTTTGTAATCTTTGAACTGCCTGACTTCATTCAGTTTACTTTTTGTCAGCAGCCTGAGTTTTCCTTGCCTCCTCCTCTTCGAGTACGCGGTAGGCTACCTTGCCGACAAGGGTCTTAGGCAGCTCGTTGCGGAATTCGATGTCATAGGGCATGGCGTACTTGGCAATGTACTTGCGGCAGTAGGCCAGCAGCTCGTCCTTGGTCTCCTGTGTGGGTTCATAACCGGGACGGAGCATGACGAAGGCCTTTACCTTCTGCATCTTGTAGGGGTCGGGTACGCCGATGATGCAGCTCATCTGCACCTTCTCGTGGGCATCGAGGATGTTCTCGAGCTGAGCCGGATAGACGTTGTAGCCTGAAGTGACGATCATTCTCTTGATACGGCCCCGGAAGTAGACGAAGCCCTGGTCGTCCATGCAGCCCAGGTCACCGGTGTAGAGCCAGGTCAGTCCATCGGCATGTCTGCGCAGGGTCTTGGCGGTCTCCTCAGGCTTGTTGTAGTAGCCGAGCATTACTGTGGGGCCGGAGAGCACGATCTCGCCTTCCTCTCCATAAGGCAGTTCCTCATCGGTGTCCGGCTTGACAATCTTGAAATACGTGTCGGGGAATGGAATGCCGATGCTGCCCTCTTTCTGCAATGTGACAGGGGTAAGACAGCAGGCGGTCACGCATTCGGTGGTGCCGTAGCCCTCGCGGACCTTGATGGTAGCCTTATGGTCGGCGAGGAACTTGTCCATCTTCTTCTTCAGCTCTATGGACAGGGAGTCTCCTCCGGAGAACACACCTTTCAGGTGGGAGAAATCGGCGTTCTCCATATTAGGCAGGCGCAGCATGGCCTCGTAGAGAGTGGGCACACCGGCGATGAAGTTGCATCTGTTCTTGGTAATCAGCTTGGAATAGCTCTTGGGGGTAAAACGGGGCACGAGGACGCATCTTCCGCCCTTTGCCAGCATCGTATGTATGCAGACGCCGAGTCCGAAGCCGTGGAAGACAGGCATGGCGGCCAGCATCTTGTCGCCGGGCTTGAACATCGGATTGGTGGCTATTACCTGCTCGGCCAGCGCGTTGAAGTTGCGGTTGGTGAGCATGATGCCTTTGGTAGTGCCGGTGGTGCCTCCGGAGTAGAGGATTACGGCGGGGTCGTTGTCGTCCCTTTCTATCTTATAGTTGTAGAAGCAGCATTTGGAGAGCTTCATGAAGTCTTTCCAGCGGATAACCGGGGCGTCATCGGGTATCTTGGCGATCTTGTAGCCCTCGGTAATCATGTAACCTGTCTTCAGCGGCTGGGCCAGCTCGTCCTTGATACGGGCGAGGATGACGTTGACGATGCCGGTGTTCTTGCGTATCGCCTCTATCTTGCCGTAGAACTGATCGAGAGTGATGACCGTGATACTGTTGGACTCGTTGAGGTAGAACTCGATCTCCTTCTCGCTCGAAAGCGGGTGAACCATGCTTGCGATGCCGCCGATGAGGTTGATGGCGTAGAACATGTAGATGGCCTGAGGGCAGTTGGGCATGGCGATGGTCACGCAGTCTCCTTTGCGGATGCCTATGGTCTTCAATGCCTGGGCACACTGTTCTATCTTCTTGATCATCTTTGCGTAGGTCGTGGACTTGCCCATGAAGTCAAACGCTACGTAGTTGGGGTATCTGGCTGCCACAGAAGCCACCATGTCGAACATGGAGCCTTTGAAGTACTCCAGATGAACGGGGACTCCTTCGGTATAAGGATACCATGGAGTCTTAACAGTATTCTCTGCCATAAATTCGATAATATGGGTTAATCCTGCGAATATACAAAATAACTCCCAGAAACGAACTGTCGCAGTGATTTTTCAGCCGTATATCTCAGCAATGTGCAGGAGAGGCACCTGCCCGATGAAGAACACTGCCTGCCGACAATCCGGGCGGCGGATACAATATGTTTACCGTGATGTCTAGGGAACGTGTAACTTGATAAAAGTGCTTATATCCAGGATGTTGCGAAATAAAAAGGTGCCCTGTTGACGTTTGAAAGACCGACAGGGCACCTTTTTATGGTGTTAAGTCTTTGGTTGTCAGTGATAACGGTGCTTTGAAGTTGTCCCTTGCTGCAGCTTCGTGTGCAGTCAGGAGCAGTATCCTACTGCTCCGGGAAAGTGAACGGAACGGAGTAGGTGAGTACGCTGCCCTCTGAGTCAGTCATCGTGATGGTGAACGTGTGGCTCTTTATCTCGGGAATGTCAGTGAATCTGAGCGAGGAGCCGGGATATCCCACCCATAGTAAGAACAGGTCGTCCTGGGTCAGTTCAGAGAGTGGCTTGACCACTGGATGGAAGCAGTTGCGTTGAAACTCGGGGTACCATTCGTATCCCGGCCCGTCGTATCCGTCCATCATGCCCATGCCGATCATGAACTCATCCAGTATCATCTCCGACCAGAAACCGCCTACGGTGTACAGACTTTCAATGTAGGGCATGGCCGTTGCGCTGCGGAAGATGATGTAGGGTGCGATGGATTCCCCTGCCGGGATGTCCAGAAACTGCTCCGAACTGGTGATGTCAACGGATGTGAAACGGTTGACGAATACAGCGGTGAGCGGCACCTGAGCAACGTACCTGTTATAGGCCGTATCTCCAATCTCTGCATAGAAGTCATCAGCTGTTTCCTTGCCTAGGCCTGTTCCGGTGAGGTTGAGGTATATTACCCCCTCGTCCTCTACGGTACGGCATTCCAGTGCATCGGCAAAAGTCACTCCTTGTATGAAGTGCGTGGTATAGATTCCTTCACCCAAAGGCCTTTCCTCCTCGCAGGAGACGGTCCCGACTGCTGCAGCAAGTCCGCAGATTAAAAAAAGATGTGCCTTTTTCATATTGCTCAATATTTATTGGTTAAATTAATCAGCTCTTTGCATTGAAATTAATGGATTGAAAAGTAGCCCTCGTATTCGCCGGAGGAGCCGGAGAGGACGAGGCGGAAGAGTCCTTCTCCGATGCCGGAGAGGTCGTAGTCGTACTCCATGCCGTTTGCGGGCAGGGCGGAGGAGTAAACGGTGACACCGAAGCTGTCCTCTATGTAGAGGGAGTACATGCCCGAGCCGTCGAAGGAGACGGTGAGAATGTCGTTGCTGATGGATGCTTCGGGAGCGTCCGTAAGGCTTCGGGTGTGGATGTGTTTCCCTGTAAGGTCAATTTCAATATAATTTTGGCATATTCCCATGAAACATGACGCAGACAGAGTAATAATAACTGATAAGAGTTTTTTCATCTGTTTTAATTTATTTGTGACGGCAACAAAGTTATGTCGGTTGTAGGGAATCTCCAAAAAAACAGACTTTACATAGATTTTGTAACGTGCTTGTGATCAGATGTTTCAAGATGCTAATGTCTTAACATCTGTGCGTTTGGTTTCAGAAGATTGCAATGGAGGTATAATCAATCAGTTATTGAGGCAGGTGTGCCTGTCCTTGTCTGTGATGATAAGTCTCAATGTATCCTGCGATGTAGGAAGTAAGGCCTGTTGTCAATCCGAGCTTTTTGGCGATGCGTGTCTTTGTGACGTAGAGGGTATTCTCGCTGCATCTTAGCAGAGCGCAGATGGCACCTGTGGAGAATCCGCAGGCGATGAGTGCTACGAGATATAAATTCTTGTCTGTTAATGAGGTATGTTCCGCACTGAAAGAATCCATGAATCCCGGATATGAGAGGTTCAGAAAGGTATTTATCTTTTCATATGTCTGTTTTTCAGGGAAATGGCTGTCGATAATATCCTTTATTCTGGCAGCAAGTGTGCTTGTCGAGCCGTAGCGGTAGTATGTGTCAAGGATGAGATTCTCCATGTTGAGGAGGCTGTCGTGCATGTCCGTCCATCCGGCTTTTAAAGAAGCGTATTTGTCCAGATGCCTTTTAAGTTCCTCTGAGAGCTCGGACTCTTTCTTCCTGCTGTTCTCCTCCAGAAGCCGGATAAGCTCAAGACTCTGTTCAAGGCGGCTGCGTGTTTTTTTGACGGTACCGTATGCGGCTAGTCCCAGGATAGCAGCTGACAGTATGACTATGATTATTACGAGGACATCAATTGTATGTCTGCGCTTTGTATTTTCCAGCTGTATTCTGAGCAGTGCGTTCTCACTTGATTTCTCCAGAAGCTGCAAGTCCTCCTGGTAGCCTGATATTTTTTCGCTGTAGTAGAGACTGTCCGCTGCCATTTTATATTTCAGTGCGTTGACGGAGTCTCTTTTTTGGCTGGCAATCAGGCCTTTTATGGATAGCCTGAGTATTGCCGTCCGTCTGTCCCCACCGCTTATCTTGTTGAGGTAGTATGCAGCGGAGTCAGTATGCCCTGTCATGGCATAGGATTTCGCAATGAGATTAAAAAGTCTGTTGCTGAATGTGGTTCTGATGTAGTCATTATCGGATACATCGATTATGCGGACGGCTGACAGAGCTGTACGTCGGCATTTCAGGTAGTCGGCACGGTCTCCGTGAAAATAATAGCCGGCCAGGGAAAGGCGGCCGTCCAGTATGGACAGGGTATCTCCTGATAGTTCTGCGGTCTCCAGTCCCTTTATAAGGAAGTTGTATGCCGTTTCGGAAGAGTCAGCCATCATGTATAGATTTGCCAGGGAAAGCATTGCAGTGGTGGCTCTGGTGTCGTCATGTGCCTTTTGAAAGCAGGACAGTGCTGACTTCAGTCTTGATATGCTTTCGGGTATATTGACCATGGTATACTGGTAGAGTTCGGCTATGCGGGTGTGGAGGAGGCCGAGCTGTTCGAGGTCACCGGAGCGCTCGAGCAGGGGCTCAGCCTCCTTGTAGGCGAGCATGGCACTTTCGGCATCGCCGCGTTCGGAGAGGACGGCACCCTGCATGACGAGTGCCCTTGCCAGCCTGTCTTCCGGGCCTTTTCGGCGGTAGTAGTCCGCAGCCTCGGCTATGGCGGTATTTTCGGCCACAGGCAGCCAGCATTTGTACTCTGCTTCAGTACGCAGCAGGGTGTAGAAAGCCTTGTCGGCACGCGGCAGTTTCTCGGCATCGGAGCTGTCGATGGTCATCAGGGTATCCAGCGCGGCCTGCGGCTCAGTTGACATCAGTGAGTCGGCTGCGGCCAGAGCCTGAGGCACCTGCGTGTCCCTTCTGCCGGAGCAGGAGAGTGCTGTCACCAGTATGGTCAGCATTACGGCTGTAAGTATTGTCAGACGGTATATGCCATGTGAAGTCATACGGCAAACTTACAAAAAAACTGAAAATACAGGGCTGTCGCTGATAAAGACCTAACCTACCAGCCAGACCATGACGTGACCGTCGAAGACCTCGTAGTTGAGTTCGAAAGTTTCTTCCTCTCCGTCTTTATGGATGAAGGTAGCCTCCAGCTCTCCCTCGTCATGTGGAGTGAAACGCTCCACCTCTATTTGCCGGGCGAAGTCAACGCCGTTGCGTGACATCCTTTTGTAGATGGCCTCCTTGGCGCACCAGTAGATGGCCAGCTGCTGGTTGGTGTTGTGGTCGGACAGGTCGTCTTTCTCGTCTTCGGACAGGGCCTTGCGCTCCACCGCCGAGAAATCCCGGTCCAGACTCTCGATGTCGATGCCGACACTTTCTTCGGGATGGGCGATGATGGCTACAAAACGGGCGCAGTGCGAGATGCTTATCTCTACGGCACAGTTCTGGAGATAGGGCTTGCCGTTGTCGTGGTGGCCCAGATACAGCTTTTCAGGGAACATCACGTTGAGCAATGCCCTTACAGCAAGTTTTTCCTTACGCCGTACCGGGCTGCTGGTTATCTGAAGATCTTCAAGCTCATCGCTGGGGATAGGGGCGCACAAGCGGCGCAACTCGTCTTCGTCCTCGGAGATTTCCCAGACGCATATCTCCGCTCCGTTTTCTAAATTCTCTCGTTTATATAGACCCATTTCGGATAAATCGGATAAAACAGGTTACAAAGAAAAGCACTTATCTGCGAACTGCCAAATATTTTTCCAACATCAGTACCGGATTGTAGGACAGCTTGGCCTTGCGCAGTCCCTCGTCCCCGGCGTCATCCTCCCTGTTGACGTACCTCAGGCCTGAAGCCTCGTGAGCCAGGAAGCACTGGTTGATCATCGGGTATGCCCCGGTGACGTCGGAGAAGGCCTTCTCCACATGCACGATGAAGGTGTCCGAGTTGAGCCGCTCGCCGATGGTGTATGCCACGATGCGTCCGCCAGAGCGCAGGATACCGCCTTTGAGCCCGAGCGCAACGAAGTCCCGCAGGGCTATGCGTACGGCGCAGGCCTCCATCTGCATTGACTCGTTGTGTAAGCAGCCGTTCAAGGCGCACCACTCGTCCGTCATTGCGAGGCATTCTTTCAGCTGGCTGGAGCATTCTGACGGATTGTCGGACAGTATCCGCTCGTAGGACCAGTCCGGATTCTGAGTCTTGAAGCGGGAGATGAAGTTGCGTTTGGGCTGGTATTTCTTTCCGGTGAGGGATATCATCCGGTCGGTCTCGTAGATATAGTCGAAGGACTTGCGCACCGGTGTCAGCTCGTACTGCCCGGGGAAAGCCTTCTCTATGAGTTCCTTGGTGCCGGCTGTTGCCCAGAAGACGGGCTTTCTGCCTATGGCATCGGCATCTTCCTCCAGTATCCGCAGGACCTCCTGCACATCTCCGCTGCCGGCGGGGAAGATGTAGTTGGCGCAGCCCTCCTCTCCGTCGGAACGTATCAGCAGCCAGTCCTTCCACCGGGCGATGCGTGTGCCGAACATGCCGGCCCAGATGTACAGCGAGGTGAAGCAGTATTCGGTGGCCCGGTAGTCGGAAACAGCAAGGAGCGGGTCGGCCCACTCCTTGTCGCTTAACTCTACGTCCTTGAACTGCGGCAGATTACTCATACAGCCATTGGCTCAGGATGGACTTTATCTCTTTCTGGGTAGCTTCGTCAAATGTGGCGATGCGGGCTCTGTGGCTGCCTCCGGGCTGGATATAGAACTTGATGTTGTCCTTGTGCGGGTCGGAGGGCATCACTGCCGACCAGGGGTCAAACTGTCCGTAGATGAAGAGCATCCTGGCATCGGTGGACAGCAGGAACGCCGATATCTTGGCATATAGGTAGTCGCTGAACTCCAGGTCCACTCCCTGGGGCAGCATCAGTTTCTGCAGGTAATTCTTGGTGTTCTTGATGCTGAAATACTTCCTGTACTCCTTGAAAGGCTTCATGTCGTAGCCGTAGTATCCCAGCTCTTTGGCGGCCTGTACGAAGAAAGGCGATGTAGGACTCCAGGTCACAAAGTACTCGGGAGAGCAGATGGCCATCATATAGTCGAACACTTCCTTGTCGGAGGCATCCTTCCCGGGTATCTGCTCCACGGGATAGCCCCACTGCCAAAAAGCGAAGGAGAACTCCAGTACTCCGAAGTCGTAGACCTCGTCTGTCGGGACATTGAACTTATAGTCATTGGCTATGCAGACCGAGTCAAATGCCGGCATCAGGCGGTCCTTGCGCAGCAGCAGCTCTATCTGGAAGTCCTTTATGGCCTCCCTGTCCTCGGGAGTTCCGGCGTAGGTCTCGATGAAGGGCTCGTGCCTGCCGTCGTAGAGGGCACGGCAGAGAGGTCCTACATAGGGTACGGAGAAGTCTACGTCATCAGGGTAGTATGTCCTGTATATCATGGTGTTCTGGCCGCCTTTGCTGATACCTGTCGAAATCCATTTCCCGTCGAGAATACTCTTGAGAGCGGTCACTACCTCGTGCATGTCGGCGGCGGCGTTGGGAGCGTTCATGTAGTCCCAGTTGACATCTTCGGGAGCCTCTCCGGGGTAGGGCGTGGACTCCAGGAAGTAGCGGTGCTCGACGACTATGTTGTTGGTGTTGAAGATAGTGGATATCTCGTCACGATAGGATGGGACGAAAGCGTACTGTGCTCCGTAGCCCTCGGTGACTACGACGGTCGCGCTGTCCGGGTGTACTATGCCCACCACGACTCTCTGAGTGAAGGTGCCCTTTGCGGGATCCTCATGGTCGATGGGCTGCTCGAAGATGACCAGATATTTTTCGGGGAATTTGGTGCTTTCCAGCTCCTGCACGTCCTTGACTGCAGGCAGCGCGGCGATTCGGTCCGCCACTGACTCCTGTGCCCGGAGCGCGTATGCCCCGAAAGCGGACAGGACCAGTGCCAGAGTGGCAAATAATGTAATTCTGCGCATAATTATTCAAATGATTATATTGTTGCAAAGATATGCATAATCCGTCAGAATAGGTCATCCCTTTCGGAAAATGCCGTAGAGGGCGGAGCCGCTGCCGCTCATGGAAGCGTAGACCGCGCCCTCGTCGTAGAGGGACTGCTTGATGCGGGCCAGTTCGGGGTATCTGGCGAAGACGGGACGCTCGAAGTCATTGACGATACGGTCCTTCCAATCTTCAACGGGAAGGGTGTCGAGGAGGTCGCTCAGGCCGCAACCCGAAGGGTCGGGGGTGAGGGATGCGTATGCTTCGGCGGTGGAGACATGGATGCCGGGGGCTACGACTTTTATGCGGTATCTCTCCTGAAGCTGTGCTATGGCGGGAGATGTGCAGGGAGTCAGTATCTCTCCCCGGCCGCTGCCGTACATGGGCCTGCCGTATATGAAGAATGGGCAGTCGCTGCCCAGGCGTGCGGCATATTCTGCAAGGCGCTCATCGCTCAACCCGAGGTTGAAGAGTCCGTTCAGTCCGCGCAGAGTCCACGCGGCATCGGACGAGCCTCCGCCCATACCTGCGCCTACCGGGATATTCTTGTGGAGGTATATTCCTACCGGAGGAAGTCCGAAATCTTTCTGCAGCAGCCTGTATGCCCTGATGCAAAGTTCTTTTTCAATATCTCCCCCGGGCAGATCATAGGCTGTCCCGAAATGAATCATCGAGACGGAGTCCGCCTCGATGATTTCCAGGATATCCATATGTGTAACTACAGGGTAGAAAAGTGTCTCAATGTCGTGATAGCCGTCGCTTCTGCGGGCTGTCACCCTCAGTCCGATATTGATCTTAGGCTGCGGATAGAGGACGATGTTCATGGCATCAACCGCATTTTCCGTGACCGCAGTCCTGGCAGATCAGACAGCCTTCCTGGTAGATGAGGTTGGTGGAGCCGCATTTCTCGCACTTCTGTCCGGTCTCGTCCTTCGTGCCGTTGGGGATGTACTGCTTCAGGGCGCGCTCCACGCCGTTCTTCCAGGTGTTGATGTTCTCGTCGTCGAGGTTGAGGCCCTTGACCAGGTTGAGGATGTCCACGATGGGCATACCGTTGCGGATGACGCCTGAGATGAGCTTGGCATAGTTCCAGAACTCCTGGCAGAACATGTGGGAGATACCTCCGAGCACTCCGGGATAGCCGTAGCGGTCTGTATAGTGGAAGTCGTAACGGCTGGTCCCGTCCTCGAATTTCTCCTTGACGATGCGTCCGGTGGTGATGGCGGCGGGCAGGTTGCGGGAGTCGTCCACCATACC
>CALVDI010000020.1 GCA_944326225.1 uncultured Bacteroidales bacterium
TTTCTGATGTACGATTGTTGCAATTTTTGATGTAGCCTCGTTGCCGATTTTGATGTATTCCTGATTTCCGGTTACACCAATCTTGCATCTTCTGTTTGTAATCGCTCAAGGTGCAGAAATTCTGACTCTGTTCACAGTCAGCGCACCATTTGCAGTTCGTATCGTCATCATCTACATCACTTAGATACTCATTGGTATTGGCATTTACCCAAACCTGAATCTCAATTTTTCTTGAACCGCAAGCATCACAAACATATACATCTTCATCGTGAGGCTCCTTTCTTGTGGCCTTGCCATCATAGAGTGCCACAGCACGATTTACCAGCATCTCACGATTGTTGTCCGAGAGTTCGGCATAGAATCGTTCTGCCGCTCCGAGTATTGATTTACTTGCAAGGGAGTTCCATTTCTCCCAGAAGTGCTTATAAGCTCCTCCGAAGGTGATTTTGCACTCTTCCTCGCCCCAAGCGTTCCACATATAGTAGTGGAAGCTCGATACTGCATTTACAGGGTCTAATCTCATAGTCGTAATCATTAAGCGTTATTATCTCTGTTCTCTTCCAACTGCTGCCATATGGCATCATACATTTGTTGCAACCAATCTATGTTGGATGCTCCGAGTTCAAACGGAGTATGGCAGGTAGCCTCAAAGTTTGCCTCCTTCTCGTGGGCTATAACAGTCATACTGTTGTCCGTCACTTGAATACCTGTTACCTTGCACTCAAACGGGTCAGCATTATTGTCAAACCATATCACCCATACAGGATCATCCTGCTCTTCAGGGAAGGTTATCTCGGTCAGTCCGTGCGAGTAGAGCAACTGCCTTATGGTATCAATGATGTCCTTGCGGAGTGTCTCTATCCTGTCGGAGAAGTCCATTTTCAGACGCTTTGTTTCGTTCTCTTTCTCTGTGTAGGATAGAATCTGCATATCGGGGTGAACATCAAATTCCCAATCCACATCGTCATCATCGAGTGTCGTGTGGATATTACCACCCAATACCAGCCCGCAATCCCTTGTTACCATTGTGCGTGCTTCGTTGCGGTCATCTGCCGCTACGGTGTAAGTCCCCTCGAAAAGGTATCTTACCTTTACTTCAATCTTCTTCATACATTGATATTTTTATGGTTAATACTGATTAGTTTGCCGGAACGATGCTTACCTGCTTGCCAAAAAAGGTATCGCAGACACCATAGACATGCTTGATGGAGCAGTCATACTCGGAGCGTTCATTATCAAGTCGCAGGCGGAAGCCGTAGCCGTCCTTGCGTGCCTTATCCAGTCGGATTCTGACTTCGCTTTTTAGTTCCATTTCTATCAGACTGCCACCGCCATACATCGAACTGAACAGCCCGCAGGTGTTGCCTTTGGGGATAATGACCTCCTTTATTTTGAAGTCGGCATCGTAGAGGTCGCGGAGGTTTACAAGACCGATATAGGTAAGCAGATTGGCTCCACAGCAGGAGTTCTCCAACTCCTGGCAGAAGTCCTCGTAGGATACCTGCTCCTTGCCGTCACGATACTTCTTGTTCGGGAACCTTCCATATACCGTATAGCCTTTCTCCGTCAATGCCTTCTTCACCTTTGCAGGGTTGAGGTGAAGAGTATCTATCATATCTCCGAGGTAACTCTCCTTGTATCGGAAGCCACCTTGTGACTCCAACCAACAGGAGTTGATGCAGTCGTAGTTGGATAGCATCTCCACCCGTACAGGAATATCTCTGGTATTCTTGATAAGGTCGTTTACCGTTGTGGAGTCGTCACGCTCGCGTATCTCGTCCCTTATCTCATCATCGTGTTCATCGAAGAAGGCTTCAACCTCGTCCTCCTCAAAGTCGTGGAAGTCGATGCAGTGGCTCTTCAGTCCTTTGATAATCTCTTGTGTTGCCTGCTCCTCGGCATCCTCGTACCAATCCTCGACCTTAGACCATAGATCCTCGCAGCCTTGTTTCTCAAGGCATTGTTGCAAGAGGTTTCGGTTCTCATCAAAACTTTCCCGATAGTCCACCCATACGAGGGTGTATTTCTCATCCATTATGCTTTCTATAAACTGCATTGTGAGTGTTTTCTTTGCTTCGTTCATTTGTCGTTACCTGTGTACGGCAGGATTCTGTTTCCCGTACATATGTCTATAAATGCGAAGAGCGACCTTGTGGCCGCCCTTCGGTTACTCTTTACCGTTGAATATCTCTTCGTATCTCTCTTTCTCCATCTCCGTCTCTGCATTGAAACTGAAATGTGCCGAATATCGGTATCCAGTTCGAGGATTGCCACCGAACTTTTGGATAGCCATATCTATCTCCCAATCCACTTCACCTATACCGAGCGATATGCGGTCATAGTGCAGCAGGTGGTGAGCCAATCGCAGTGCAGCGTCGGTCTTTCTCTCTTGCCTCAGATGGTCGAAGGCTCGTATCGCTATCTCTCTGTTGGATACCTTGATTGTCGTTCCCATATTCTTTGATGGTTAGTTGAATACTCTCTCATCATTCTCTTTATCCTTTGCTGCAAGCATACAGAACGGCATATCCAATATGCGATGTGAGAAGCACATATCGGAGTTGTAGTCCGTGCGTTGCCACAGCGTGAACCTCTCATCGGCAAACGACCATCGGAAATATCCCGACAGTGAGCCGAATAGAGGGTTTACATTCCTTGCTATGAGATACCTGTTCACATCCATAATGTGCTTTGCGATGAGTATGATGTTTAGTATCTCCACAAATGCCAACTGCGAGTATGGGTCAATCGGCATTACCGGTCCTTTGAAACTGATTTCCATATATCCTTTATTTTAGTTGTAGTTATCATCGAATATCTCATACTGAAGAGGAAGCATATCGCAGAAGTTGCCCGATATGCCTGTATATACCAAAGCATCATCGGCGATGTCTGCAAGTTCCTCTTCGGTCTCCTGTATGGTGTTACCGTATATATCCTGATAGTGCGATACCATCATATGCGGATCATCGGTTGTTATGTCATATCCGAAGTGTTCGCTCCAAGTGACGAAATACTCCCTTTCGTTCTCATCGAGCCTTTCCATGGCATCGCGTATCTCGAAGAAGTTGGGACATATCCACTCTCGGTTTATCAGCCTGTCGGGTATGTTCTCCCATTTGGCATATCTGTACTCCGGTTCCTCTTCTTCGGGAAAGAGGTCGGAGCAGGCACAGAGGAATTCTCCCATATCGCTGTAGTCGGACATCTGCACCCAGTAGTCCTTGTACTCTTTCCCGTCTAAGATGTGCTGTGTGGTTACGGCAACCTCGGCATTGTTCAAATCCATATTTTCCATAGACTTTCTGTTTAACTTGTTACTCGCTGGCTTCCCCAGCTGATATGTATCTTACCCTCGCTGTCCGTAGAGCGTATCAGCAGGCTGTCGATGACCGACATGGTGATATCGAACTCCTCGAAGATTTCCGACTGCTCCTTCACTTCGCCCGTCTTGATGAACTCGTTGAGACGCTCTTTGGTGAGTACCAATGCCATCAGGTTCTGCTCCACGGAGTCCTCGTAGGTGACATAATGCACATCCTTCATCTCCTTGGAGTCGAGGCGTATGAAGCGGAAGTAGAACTGCTCCATCTTGGGTATGTTCCATTGCAGTGACTCCAGTATCACATCGTTGCAGGTAGGTATGTTTACCGAACTGCTCAGGCTCTGCTGCGTGCATATCAGTATGCCGTTGATGGTGGAGTCGAACTCCGTCACGATGCTTTGACGCTTCTTGAATGCCACATCTCCCTTCACGACATATATCGGTCTGTCGGGAAAGCGTTCGCTGATATAGCTCTCGTAGAGGTCAAAGGCAGCAAGGGTGGTACAGCCGATGGCTACCTTGCCGGGTATCTTGCGTATCAATGATTCTATGTATCGTGTCTTGCTCGGATAGTCATCGCCGTAGTATCCCGATATGAGGTGTGGTACCGAACAAGCCTTGATAAGCAGCTTTATCTGTCGCATAAGCCTCAGTCCTGCATCCTTCTTCGTGTCACCCGTGCTGTTATAGTATAGTTCGCATATACGGCAGAACTCCTCGATGATAACACGATAGACCTCGTGCTCGCCCTCTGAGGGGCTTACGGTGTGTGTCCGTATCTTGTATTTCTCGCCTGCGAAGTCTCGGAACTTACGGGTGATGATGGTCTTGCCTATGAGGTCGAAGAGTTCATCCTTGTTATAGACATCCTGATTCTGCTTCTCTATGCCGAATACCGTTGCCTTACCCGGACAGTGGCAGGCACGGAACAGCACATGACCTCTGAATGCTGGGAACGGCTCTCCGCAGTGGAGATTTCGTTCACACTCTATCTCCTTATCCCGATTCTCATGATAGATACTGCTACACCAGCAGGTCATATTGACCGAGTTGTTGTATAGCAGTTCAAATTGACTATACAGTTCTGCGATATTGTTACGGGTGGTTGTTCCCGTATCGAGAATCTTGTATTTGAGCCTGCGGAACACTGCCAGGATATGCTTTGTGCGTTGTGATGATGGGTTGGTAATCTCGTCCGACTCATCGAACACAAGGCATAGTTTCCTTGACGATAGTTTCACAAATCGCATAAGGTCGCGTTTGAGCTTGCCTACCATAGAGGTGGATAGCAGCAGGAAGATCCCTCTCGGCACATCTTCAAGATCCTTGTATGTGCGTATCACTCTGTATCGCTCCTTGTTGATGGCGAGGAACGGAGTCCAGGTCATATTGGTGGCAATGGCAGGGGCAAGTATCACCACATTGCGTACCTTGCCATATTTGAGCAGATACTTTGCTCTGTGATATACTGCGGCAGTCTTGCCTGAGCCTTGCTGCCAGTTGAGCAGAGCATATCGCTTCTGAAGCACAAGGTTCAGGTCGTGCTTCTGCAACTGCGTGAACTCGCACACCTCGCCATCCTTGTTTACGAAGGTGGCATTGTCAAGATACTCGGCAAGGGCATCGTCCGTTTCCATATCGGAGAATAGCTGGTTCTGTATATCATAGAGCCAACGCTTACGGCGGATAAGCCTTTTGGCGATGCGTATCTGTCGCATATTCTCTTCTGTTGCTATCTCCGGCATAGGCAGTACGGTGCTATCCAATATGAGGTCATTGATGCTTGCCGCCTTATGTTCCACCTTGTCAAGCAGTCGTGGTGCATACTGCTTGAGCTTGAAGCCGTAGGAGGTCTTTACCAATGCCACCTCCTTGCGTGGCACGACATTCTGCGAGGTGATATACTTGCGTATGGTGGCCAGCACTTTGGCAGTGGTCAGCTTCTTGCGTTCCCACTCCTTCATCTGCTCGTTGGTGGCATTTTCGGGTGGCTTCTGGTTACGGAACTTGGTAACAAGGGCCACAGCCTTGTCGATATGCTTGTTGAGCCTTGCGTGAGCCTTCAACTCGTACATATACTTGGCGAGCTTGTACTCGAACTGTTCCAACTCCTCCTTGTCTATGCGGTTGGTCTCACGCATAAGGTCAAGACGCAGGCGGTGCTTCATCTCGCGGGCTTTCTTCACACGCTCCTTGAGTTCTGCCATAGAGACAAACTCCTCGGCATTGTAGGGATTCATCTCTATATGCTGTGAGCGACGCAGGAAGACCATTATCTTGGTGTTGAAGTTATCTACACCTACCGATGTGAAGGCGTGAGGTGCTAACCTTGTCTGTCCGATGAAGGAGAAGTCCTCGTTTACTCTTCCTACACGGCTCTTCTCCCAGAACTCATTCTGCATAAAGGAGGCAGGAACGATAATCATCAGGAATCCTGCGGGATTGAGCAGATGGTAGGCTTTGTCGATGTAATACTCCTGTGATAGTCGGAAGTCGAACTTCAGATTGAACGGAGGATTACCGATGATGGCATCAAAGCGTTGCTCGGAGTGGTACTGCTGTATGTCGCACTTCTCGATATGTGCATCGGGATAGAGATACCTTGCCACTGCCACAGCCTTGCTGTCTATGTCAAAGCCGTAGGCGTTGTGTTGGTTCGGCAGATGGTTGAAGAAGTTGCCCATACCGCAACACATATCGAGAATCATCTCCGATGATGTGGGAGAGAGTACATCTACCATATCCCGACATACCTCGTGCGGTGTGAAGAACTGTCCCATCTCGAACTCCTTCTTTGCCTCGGCATACTCGTGGTAGCTGGCGAAGTCCGACTGCTTGAGGTTGTGCAGTCCTCCGATACCCGTATAGCAGTTGTATATACTCTCCGCAGGAATCATATCCTTACCGGAGTTGATGGCAAAGAGAATCTTCTCGTTGATCTCTGCACGCTTGCCTTGCGGTATCTGTTGTGGTATGATGGCATACATGGCTGTAATGATTGAAGTGGATAAAAACGAAAGACACCCCGCAGGCAGTACCTACGGAGTGTCATACATATCGTGTGGTCATCAATTCTCGTCTCTTAGTTTGATCTCATTTAGTCGCAGTCGCTTGAAACAACTCTCGGCCGTTGCACTGTCCTTGAACTTGACATCAATACGACCATTGGCATAGAACTTCATGTTCGAGGCATTGGTGGTGGTCAGGTCATACCAACGGGAAATATCTACATTACGGGTGTCAAGCCCCATAATCATCTCGATACTGCCACAGAGTACATCATCTGCACCGAAAGCAATGCCTTCGCAGAACTGGCTAACCTTACGGTCAGAGTCATATTCGAAGTCATATTCCTTGTAATACTGATAGTGAATCGAATCCCAAGTAACAATGTCGGGGAAGATGATTTTATCCTTCTTCAGTTCAGGCTTCACCTTGCTCCAGCAAGAAGGTCTGACAGTATTGAGGAAGCGTTTGATAAGCTCCTCCTCGGCAGTATCTCGGAAACTCTTGCCTCCGAGATGTTCGATGACCACATCTACATAGGTGTTATATACAGGTCGGAAGTCTATCGGCAGAGTCTTCTCGTCAATCTTTGGTGCTTCAACAGAGACGCTGTATGTGTTGTTGAAATAGCCGATGATGCGACTGATGAAGTTCCTGATAGCATTATGGCGGCTATCCACCAACTCATTGATGTTCTTGAAAGGAGTAAACTCGTGATGGGTATAATCCTTCTCATCATTATTGTAGCGATAGTGGAGGTCATAGCTGCTTGTGGTAATCTTACCGTTCGGCTCGTGCTTGAGTTTGATTTTACCCTCATACTTCTCGGCTTCTCTCTTGAAGATGTTGTACCACCAGGCAATCTGGTCGAGCGTCTTGTAAAGCTCGTCCTGCTGATTCTGGCAATAGATACGGTCTTGCTCCGTAATCTTCTCTTCGTTTCTCACTTGTACCTTCAAGATACCTGATAGCAGGTCGGTATGACCGACTGCTTGACTGTTGTTTAATACTGCTTGTGACATAACATTATTATATTTCTTGTTAGTCCGGCTATTCGGGGCCGGAGTTCCCAAACTACAGGCTCTAAAAGGTCGTGTTCTCGTCAGGCAAGGTTGTGTGGAAAAATACAGAAAGCCCCACGGGGCGAGGATGATTTTTCCACGACACCCGCAGGGCTTGACCTTGCTTGGACGAAAAGAACACGAGTTACCTTTGCCTGTGGTTTGGTGAACTCGGCTACGAATCTGTTATGTCATTATCTTTATCACATAGATAGTTTTTAAGGTACGGATTCTTATAATTGGAGAAAAAATCGTATCTTTGCACTTAGAAAAGAGTTATTTGAAAAGCATGAGGAATATAGTGTAACAAAACAAGTTAGCAATTTCTTATCCATTGCCCATTCTCATGCAAGTTCTTCTTAATGGTTTGATACTCAAAGAATCTTAATCAAACTACATCAAATATAGAAATATGCAGTGTCTGCGCAAAATAAACCGTCTGCTGTGATTGTTCGGAGGTGTTGGATATGTGGTGAGGGTGGAGTATATTTGCGGCTCGGAGAAAATGTATGGGACAGGAGAGTCATCATAGGACGGTGGAGAGGCAGATATTGGCGGCCTCGTATGTCAGTATTATCGGCAACGGACTGCTTTCGGTAGCCAAGATAGTGGCCGGTCTGATAAGCGGAAGTTTCGCGGTGGTCGGTGACGGTATCGACTCGGCGTCGGACGTGGCGGTGTCGATAGTGATGATAGTGGCGGCCAAGGTCATGGGACGGCGGCCCAATAAGAAATATGTCTATGGCTATGCCAAGGCGGAGTCGATAGCGACGAAAATACTCTCGATGCTGATATTCTTCGCCGGGGCCGAGATGCTGATATCGGCGGTAGGGCATCTTTTCTCCCATGAGGAGAGGGTCATGCCGGGGATGGTGGCCATCTATGTGACGGTGTTCTCGATAGTATGCAAGCTGCTGCTGTCGCTGTACCAGACCCGGGTCGGCAGGCGTACGGGCTCGTCGATGCTGATAGCCAACGGGGTCAATATGCGCAACGACATGATCATCTCGCTCAGTGTCCTGGCGGGCCTGTTCTTCTCGTTTGTATTGGACATGCCCGTGTTGGATTCGGTAACAGCGCTGCTGGTGAGCCTGTTCATTATCCGCTCGGCAGTCAGGATATTCATGGATTCCAATGTGGAACTAATGGACGGAGTTAAGGATGTGTCTGTCTATCAGCGGATATTTGACGCCATTGAGAAGGTCGATGGTGTAAGCAACCCGCATCGGGTCCGCTCCCGCAGCATAGGAGGCAAATACATGATAACCCTCGATGTGGAGGCTGACGGCGGCATGACTCTCTCACAGGCCCATGCCCTGGCCTCCCAGGTGGAGCAGAACATCCGTGACAGTATCCCCGAGGTCTATGACATAGTGGTCCATGTGGAGCCCTTGGGCACGCATCCCGAGGATGTGTTCGGGGTAGGATGAGTATGGCAAAAAACTGCTATGTCTGCAGGAAAAAGGAAATCCGATGAGCTGCTCGCGATGATACGCGGAGGGCTGCCCATGTCTACCGGGCAGCAGCTGCGGCTTACGCTTATGTTGAGCGTACCGGCGGTGCTGGCCCAGCTCTCCTCGATAGTGATGCAGTATATTGACGCAGCCATGGTCGGAAGTCTCGGGGCCGGCCCGTCGGCATCCATCGGTCTGGTGTCCACTTCAACGTGGCTTTTCAGCGGCATCTGTTCGGCTGTGGCGATTGGCTTCTCAGTGCAGGTGGCCCATGCCATCGGGGCCGGCGACATGACTAATGCCCGGGCTGTTCTGCGTCAGGCGATACTGTCCGTCAGTGTCTTCGGCCTGTTGTGGGGTGCCGCAGGCGTGTCAGTCAGCGGAGCCTTGCCGCATTGGCTGGGCGGAGACGAGTCTATCTGTCATGACTCGTCCGGTTACTTCAGGATATATTCTGCCTTCCTGCCGGTCTTTCAGATATACGTACTCTCGTCCGGAATGCTGCGTTGCAGCGGCAACATGCGTATCCCGAGTATGATGAGCGTGCTGATGTGTCTCCTGGATGTGGTCTTCAATTTTTTCCTGATATTTCCCACCAGGGAGATGACCGTCCTGGGTATGAGCGTGACAATGCCCGGAGCGGGTTGGGGTGTGAAAGGGGCTGCCTTGGGCACGGGCCTGGCGGAGGCCGTGGTTGCCGTAATCCTTATGCGGTATCTTTTCAGCCGTTCCGGGGATTTGAGACTCAAAGGCGAGCGTGGCCGTTTCATCCCTACTGCCGAGACATTGCGCAAGGCAGTCCGTATAGGCTTGCCTATGGCCATAGAGCATGCTGTCATCTGCGGGGCGCAGATAATGACTACTGTGATAGTTGCCCCTCTGGGTATTTTCGCGATAGCGGCCAACTCGTTCGCCGTCACCGCCGAGAGCCTCTGCTACATGCCCGGTTACGGTATCGCGGATGCCGCTACTACCCTGGTGGGCCAGAGCTATGGGGCCGGCAGGAAGGACCTTACCCGCCAGTTCGCAAGGATAACCGTTCTCATGGGCATGACCGTGATGGGGGTGATGGGCGTGGTGATGTATTTCGGTGCGTCTGTCGCTGGCCTGGCTGCTGGCTCCGGCAATGGGACTGGCCGGGGTCTGGACAGCCATGTGCGCGGAACTGTGTTTCCGAGGCCTGATTTTCCTGCTTGGTCTCAGGATAGTCTTCCGCAAAAAGCACTAACTTTGCGCCCATGATTATATCTGTGGACAGCCGAGGCGTTACCCGTCCTGCCGAGACTGTTTTCTATGCCATCAAGGGGCAGAACAATGACGGGCATGACTATGTGGAGCGGCTGTACGGCCGCGGTGTAAGGCATTTCGTGCTGAGCGAGCACAGACCTGACTTCGATGCCCTTGACGGTGCGTCGGTAAGATATGTGGAAGATACATTGGAGGCCCTGCAGGAGGATGCCGCGCAGTACAGGCGGCAGTGCCGGGCGGAGGTGACAGCCATTACGGGCAGCAACGGCAAGACTGTGGTCAAGGAGTGGATAGCCCAGCTCCTTGGCGAGGACATGCAGGTGAGCCGCAGTCCCCGCAGCTACAATTCACAGGTCGGAGTGCCATTGTCCATCCTGGAAATATCCCCCGACAGCAGTATCGCTCTTATTGAGGCCGGAATTTCAAGACCGGGGGAGATGCTCAGGCTGCATGATATCATCCGACCGGATATCGGGGTATTCACCCATTTAGGGGATGCGCACAGCGAGAATTTCTCCTCGCCCGAGGCGAAAATGCGGGAGAAGGCTCTTCTTTTCGAGGGATGCAGGACGGTGATATGCCGGGAGGGGATGCCTGCGCGGATAATTCGGGAGCAATGCGGTTCCCGGACCCGTGTGTTTCTCTGGGGAATGTCTCCGGAGGCGGATGTGAGGGTGCTGGGCAGCACTCCCGTGGATGGTGCGGTGGATGTGGAGATCGAGGTTGGCGTGGACAGTCCCGGGCCGGATGCCGGCTGTACCGGGGAGCGGGGCAGGTTGCGTATTCCCTTTGCCGACGAGGCTTCTTTCGAGAACTGTATGACGGCGGTGACGTTCATGCTCTGTCACGGCTATACATTGGAGCAGCTGGCTCCGAGAGTGGCGGACCTGCAGCCTGTGGCCATGCGCATGGAGATACGTGAGGGCATCAACGGCTGTACTCTCATTAAAGATTATTATAATTCCGATCCGGCCTCGTTCGCGTTGGCTCTGCGGGCTTTGGCTGTGCAGGACAATGCCCGTTCCAAGGCGGTGATCCTGTCCGACTTCGTGGATGTGGACGGGGGGGACGGCTCGGTGTACAGGGAAGTGGCCTCCCAGCTCCGTAATGCCGGAATTACACGTTTTGTAGGGGTCGGTCCGTGTCTGTCCGGCTACAGGGAACTTTTCGATATGCCGCAGACCAGGTTCTATGATACGACTGAGGCATTCCTGGCCGGTGAGAAGAGGGAAGATTATCGCGATATGGGTATCCTCATCAAGGGAGCAAGGCAGTTCCGTTTCGAGTACATTGGCGGCTTTCTCGCCCGTCAGTCGCACACCACTGTCCTGGAGGTGGATCTGGATGCCCTGGCTGGCAATTTCAATCTGCTGCGCAACAGGGTGCCGAAAGGTACGAGGCTTGCCGTCATGGTGAAAGCCTTCTCTTATGGCAGCGGGGCAGGGGAGATAGCCTCGCAGCTGCAGTACAGTGGCGCCGACTATCTGATGGTGGCGTATGCTGACGAAGGCGTGGAATTGCGCTCAAGGGGCATTACTGTTCCGATAGCGGTGATGAATCCTGAGCCGGAGGCATTTGACCAGATGATAGAGTTCTCACTGGAGCCGGAGATATATTCTCTCGGACTGCTGCGTGACTTCGAGGCTGTCCTGGCCCGCCATGGCATAGAGGACTATCCTGTGCACCTCAAGCTCAACACCGGGATGAACCGCTCGGGACTCGACATGCCGGACATACCGGAGCTGCTGCGTTTCATGAAAGGGCGGCGGACGGTGATGCTGCGCAGCATGTTCTCTCATCTGGCGGCGGCTGATGATCCTTCAGAGGATGAGTTTACTTTGGGGCAGATCAGGCTTTTTGAGGAGATGACCGGAATGGTGCAGCCGCATTTTCCCTATAAGATACTGCGGCACATACTCAACAGTGCCGGCATAGAGCGTTTTCCTCAGTATGCCTTCGACATGGTGCGCATGGGTATCGGTCTGTACGGCATAGGGGATCTGCCGGGTCTGAGGCCTGTCAGCACGTTCAAGACTCATATTGCGTCGATACGTCGAATCACGCCTGAGCAGACGGTAGGCTACGGGCGCAAGGGCCGTGTAGACCGTATATCGGATGTCGCGGTGATACCGGTAGGCTATGCCGACGGACTGGACCGTCATCTGAGCTGCGGGGTGGGTGAGATGATGGTGCGCGGGTGCAGGGTCCCGGTACTGGGCAATATCTGCATGGATGCCTGCATGCTGGATGTGACGGGTACGGGTGCGCAAGTGGGAGACGAGGTTGAGATTTTCGGAAACGATATCCCCGTCACCGAACTTTCCGACAAGCTCGGCACTATTCCCTATGAGGTGCTTACCAGCGTTTCACGCAGGGTCAAGAGGGTCTATTTCAAGGAGTAGCTCCTGTCTTCCTTCTCGAAGAAGTCTATCGTGCGGTAGAACGGATGTACCGGTCCGTAGCCTGGCCCGAAGCGGTAGCAGGAGCCGTTGGCTATGGATTCGTTGATGAAGATCTCGGCCCTTTCCACAGCTGTGTCAAGGTCGTACTTTCTGGCAATGTAGGTGGCTATGGCCGAGCCGAATGTGTCACCGGTGCCGTTGACGTTGCGGGTGTCTATGTGACGTTTTGAGAATCGTCTTATGGTGTCGTTGTGGCGGTTGTAGAGTACGTCGATGAGATTCTCCCCGTCGGGTATCGACTTGATGATTACGGAGCAGCCTGCCTCGGCTATCTTCCTGATGAGCCTATCCACGTTGTCGAGGGTTATGGTCTCGCCGGCCAGGACGCGGGCTTCATGGATGTTTGGAGTGATGATCTCGGCCTGGGGGAAGAGCAGCGCGCGATAAGCGTCTATCGACTCCTGAAGGATGAGTGCCCGGCCGCCAGAGTCTACCATCACCGGGTCGATGACCTTCGGCACGTCGGGATACTCCCGCAGCAGGCCTGCCACAGCCTCCACTATCTGCTTTTCGTACAGCATACCGGTCTTGATGCAGTCCGCTCCGACGTCGTCCAGGAAGTCCCGGCTCTGGTTCAGTATGATGTCCACCGGGATGGTGTGAATGCCCTTGACGTGAGTCGTGTTCATGTCTACCAGCAGGGTGGTGGCTCCGGCTGCGAATCCTCCGCACGCCGAGACGGCCTTGATGTCTGCCTGGATACCGCAGCAGCCGAGCGGCTCACTGCCGGCGATCATGAATACTTTCGCAAAATCTTTCTTGTTGTCCATTTTCCTTGCTTGCTTTTTTCTTTTGATGACTATTGGATTGGGAATCGAGCAGTCACTCCGGCCGGGATCTCACTATTGTAGCCATGCCCGTCGTGGTGACACGCCCGCTGATGACTGGAGGCTATGCCGTTACCTTGAAATGCCTGAGTGCGTTGGCGACCCCGTCGCTGTCTATGGTGTCGGTCACGTAGTCCGCGGCAGCCTTTACCGTTACTCCGGCATTGCCCATGGCCACTCCGGTGCCGGCCTTTCTCAATATGGAGATATCATTGCCGCCGTCTCCGAATGCCATGCATTCGTCCAGTCTCAGCCCCTCATGTCCGGCTATGATTTCCAGCCCCCTTCCCTTGTCGGCCTCGGAGGATATTATATCCGAGAAATATTCGCACCAGCGGGTGGATTCGGAGTGACGGAGCAGCCGTGCCACCTCCGCTTCCTGGGCTGTGTCGAAGAACGGGGTCATCTGGTATATCGGCTCTGTCAGCATCTGTTCCGTAGCGGTGTTCCGGTCGATCCCGGTTATGGCCAGCATCCCGCCGAAGATACGGTCTACTATGGGCTTGTGGTTGTGTACGATAGCCCTGTCCTCACCGACTATCAGGGCCGGTACGTCCATCCGGTCCGCAGCGTTGAGGATGACCTTCACGTCTTTGGGGTCTATGGGACTGCGTGAGACGGTCTCTGATCCGACAGTGCATATCGCTCCGTTGACTGTGATGTAGCCGTCTATCAGGTCCTCTATAGGCTCCAGGTTGTTGATGAGCGGCCTGGGCCTGCCTGTGGAGATGAATATTTTGATGCCCTTATTTTTAGCTTCGGCGAGAGCCTTTACAGTAGAGTCCGGGACTGAGTGTGTCCTGAAGCTCACCAGCGTTCCGTCTATGTCGAAAAACAGTGCTTTTATCATATAGCTTCCTTTTGCGGCTGCGAATATACGCAGAAGCCGAGAGCAATGCAAGTTTACTTGCAATTGCCGGGGCACAACAGTATATGTGGACGAAGTCCAAATTGCGCATTCTAAGCGGTCTGCCAGTCCCCGATGTTGCCGGTGGCGGAGGAGAAAGAGGCACCGATGCGGAATACCTTCCTGGAGTCGGCGGCGTAGGGCCTGTCGTAGCCTTTCTCCTCTATCTGGCGCAGGGCCTCCTCCGCCGTGCCGTCCAGTTTGAACTCGAAGATGTAGACGTACCTGTCTGTCTCCACGACGCAGTCGGCGCGGCCCTGTCCCGAGGCTTTTTCGGCATATACCTTCCAGCCGCCCAGCATACGGAATATGAGATAGAAAGTGTACTGGAAATCCCTCTCCCTGGCCTCCCCGTCAGCCCTGCTGCACCGGATGCTGTACGGTATATCGGACAGCAGGGACTCCAAGTGCTCCCTGAGTCCATCGATTTTGCCCTTGTTCAGTGCGTTCCGGACATTTGCGGCCCAGCTTACCATCCTTGCGTCGGACCTGCTGATGTATCCTGAAGCCAGCATGGCGAGGAATCCCCGGCGTACCTCCTCGTTCGGGAAGTCCAGCCTGAAAAGCTCGGTCTCCCGGTCATATCCCTTGATGGTCAGGTACCCGCTCTGGTAAATCATGGGGAGCGGCATCTCCGCCGTGGCCTTGTAGTCGGCGAAAGCCTCCGGCGGATACTCTGCATTGACAAGATCTTCCAGATTCTCCTCACTGTGTGACAGCAGCCGTATAAGGTACTCCGGGGTGCCAGAGACGAACCAATAGTTCCTGATTTCCAGCTTGTCGAAAGCGTTGAGGAGACTGTAGGGGTTGTAAATGTCCGTCATGCCGGTGCTGAAGTGATATCCGTCGTAACGGTGCTTCAGTACGTCAATTTCTTCCTGCGGACTGATTCCTTCAACCGCGGCCATTGCCCTTATCGGTTCCTTGAAATAACTTTCCAGTTCAGCCTGTGTGATTCCGCAGAGCGTGTCGTACCGGCTGTCCATGCTGATGTCCTTCGGCTGGTTGAACCCGCTGAAGACGCTTACCTGCGCGAACTTTGTGACTCCAGTGAGCAGCACGAACTGCAGGTCGGCGTCAGCGGCCTTGAATACCGAGTAGAAACCTCTCAGAACATCCTTGTGCCACTCCTCCAGCAGTCTCTCCTGCCCGTCGACAGTAGTTGTGTATCCTGTCTCCAGCACGTCCAGCAGGGGCTTGTCGTATTCGTCGATGAGCACCACGCACCTGCGGCCAGTGCGTTCGTGCGCAATCCGCAATACTTCCTGGAAGCGTCTTCCCGCGCCGGTGTATCTGTCCGCAGGGGGATATTTCCTCTCCCAGGCCGAGACTGTATCTTCCAGAACACTCTCCAGAATCCCCGCTTCCTTGAAATTTCCGCCGTTGAAGTCGATATGGAACACCGGGTACTCCAGCCACTCCTTCTCCAGTGCCTCCATGGCCAGTCCCCTGAACAGTTCCTTTCTTCCTAGGAAGTAGTTTTCAAGAGTGGACATCAGCAGGCTCTTTCCGAACCTGCGCGGGCGGCTCAGGAAGTAAATGGAGCCTCCTTTTATCAATTTGTAAATCAGCTCTGTCTTATCGACATAGACATAGCCTTCCTTGATAATTCTTTCAAAACTCTGAATTCCTATCGGGTATTTCATCATGGCGTGTTCCTCCTTCGGTTTATGTCGGCAGCACAAAGTTAATCCATTATCCCGAAATAAAAAAGCCGGAGTCTATTCCGGCTTTTCTATCAGGTGCTCTATGAACCAGCGGTGGATGCGCGGGTCGTCGTTCAGCTCAGGGTGGAAGGAAGTGGCGAGCATGTTGCGCTGGCGGGCGGCGACGATGTGGCCGTCCACTGTCGCCAGCACTTCTACGTCGGGAGCTGTAACATTCTCTATGTACGGGGCACGGATGAATGTCATGGGCACGTCCTCCATTCCGGCTGCGGCTCCTGCCTGTTCTGCGATTTTGGCCTGCTCAGGAGTGGTCACGTCCATGATTACTCCGCCTTTGAGCATCTGGGCCAGGTTTTTGTTCAACTCATATCTGCCCGTCAGGTCCTTTAAAAACCTGTCTTTCTCAGCACCTGCCCTGAGGTTGTTACGATGTTGAAAATGCGGTTATGTCTTAGCCGCGGTCGTAGTGGGGCATCCGCTCGGGGATGACGATGGAAAGCTCGATGATGCCTGCGACAGTCTTGCCGGAGCCGTCGGCTGCGTCCTTGTACCAGGGAGTCTGATGTATCAGCTTGCGCTGTCCCTTCTTGCTGATGGTGTACGAGTTGGTGATGCCTTCGGTGAGGATGCGGGCGATGATGCCGCGGGAGCGGTCATTGTGGCAGCCGAGCATGCAGCGGCCCCGCATGTCTCCGTTCACTGCCACGGACTTCTCGTTCTGGTATACGATTACGCACTCGGTGTCGCACACAGTAACGGCGCATTCCACATTCTTAAAGTAATCTTCCATAATCTGATGTCTGGTGGAGAGTGACTGTTATAAGTGTTCCTCCCAGTATCTGAACATATACTGATAGAGGTGGTATGTGGTGTTCTCCCTCTCGTTGATGCTGTGCGAGCGCATGGGGTAGGAGAGCATGTCGAACATCTTGTTCTGGCGGATGAGCTCGTTGACCAGCATCTCGCAGCTCTGGTAGTGGACATTGTCGTCTCCCGTGCCGTGAATCAGCAGCAGGTTGCCTTTCAGCCCTCCGGCGAAATTGATGGGAGAGCCGTCATGGAATCCCTGCGGATTGGTGGAGGGCAGCCCCATGTACCTTTCCTGGTAAATGGTGTCGTAGAGGTACTGGGAATATACTCCGGCCACGGCTATCCCTGTTGAGTAGATAGAGGGGTATTTGAACATCAGATGTGCGGTGGACGAGCCTCCTCCGCTCCAGCCCCAGATGCCGATACGGTCCGGGTCCATGAAGCTGTAGGTCTGAAGGAGCTTGGTCACGGCTGCCGCATGGTCCGCCGGCGGTATGATGCCGACTTTGCCGTAGACGCATTTGCGCCACTCGCGGCCTCTCGGTGTGGCCACTCCGCGCGGGTCGATGCTCATGACGATGTAGCCTTCCTGTGCCAGGAAGCGGCTCCACAGATCGCCTCCGCTCCAAGAGTTCTGTACGGTGGACTGCCAGGGCTCGCCGTAGATGTAGAAGATTACGGGATATTTGGCCGTAGAGTCAAAGTCCGCCGGCTTTATCATCCATCCGTCCAGTACCACGTCGCCGATGTCCACCCGGAAAAATTCCTTGGCCCCGGGGTTGACGGCGGCGAATCTCTCTGCCAGTTCATGGTTGTCCTCCAGGGTGCGGACAGTCTTGTGTCCGGGCAGCGTGACTATCTCGTAGACGGTAGGGGTCTCGCTGTTGCTGAAGGTGTGCATGGCGTACTTGGCATCGGGGGATATCATGTAACCGTGATGGCCTGCGGGCGCGTCGGCTGGAGTAATCCGCTCGGTCTTGCCACGGCCGTCCAGGCGACTGCGGTAGAGATATCTGTCTACCGGGCTGTCCGGAGATGCGATGTAGTACACCCATCCGCTCTCAGGGTCGATTCTCACCACATCTATGACATCAAAGTCTCCTTTGGTGATGAGGGAGACTTCGCTGCCGTCACTGGATATTCTGTAGAGGTGTCTCCATCCGTCCCGTTCGCTGGTCCAGGTGAAGTGTTTTCCGTTGTTCAGCCAGACTATGTCGTCGTGGACGTCCAGGAAGGCCTCGTCAGTCTCGGTGAGCACGGGTGTGAGCTCCATGGTGCGGATATCGCCGTAGTAGACCATGTCGGTGTTCTGCTCGCGGTTGAGTCTCTGGATCATAAGTCTGTCGGTGCCGGGTACGAACTCCATGCGGGCCAGATAGTGCTCTCTGGGGTCACCCTCAAATTCGAACCAGCGGGTGCCGGACTCTCCGTCTACGTCCACTACGCCGATGCGTGCGGCAGAGTTGGCGGTGCCGGCCTTGGGATAGGGCAGGGGGATGACGGTGGAGTATATGGAATCGATGTTGTCTATCATGTAGAATGTGCCGGTGCCTCTGGTGTCGAACTGCCAGTAGGCGATGCTCCGGCTGTCAGGACTCCAGCGCCAGCCGTCCTGCTGGTGGAGCTCCTCCTCGTAGACCCAGTCGAACTGTCCGTTGATGATCTCGTCGCTTCCGTCGGATGTCAGCCGGCGCACGGAGCCGTCGGCCAGGCTTTCCACGAACAGGTTGTTCTTATATACGTAGGCGATCATTGTCCCGTCGGGAGAGAACTTGGCGAACTGCATCCATGACGGCTCGAAGTCGTCACGTCCGAGACGGCGCAGCTCTCCGGATGCCGGTATGTAGAGCCAGTAGTTGCCTCTTTTCGCGGTTCTCCATACGCGCTCGGCGTCAGTGTATATCAGAAGCATGGAGCGGTCGTCGGACCAGCTGTATCCGTCGATGCGCAGGGGTGTGTCCTTCCCCTCGGGTATGAGCTCGGACGCGGCTGTGGCGACGGTCTTTTCTCCGGTTCTGATGTCGTTGATGACCAGATTCTGCCCCCCGGTCACCGAATCTGTCTCCAGGGTCAGGAATGAGTGACCGTCATCGGCCCATCTGAATGCACTGATGCCCTTGGCGGCATATACGTGGTCTCTGTAGATGTCCTCAAGGGTGAGCCTGCCGTCCTGAGCGGAGGCGGAGAATGTGACTGCGAGTAAGCAGGACAGTGAGATAGCTATAATGTGTTTCATCTATACGGTGTTTAATATGCGCGCACAAAGATAAAAGATAATAAGTCTCGCGGTGTGGAAGTGATAAATAATTGTTGGCCTTTGAGAATAATTTTTTTAAATTTGAAGTCAAAACCTGATAAAACCTCAGCCATGTTTGCAAAAGAGACTTATATCGACAGGAGAACAGCTCTCATAGGAGAGATGAAAAAGCTCCGTCAGTCCGGACTTCTGCTCTTTCTGGGCAATGACGAGTCCGGCATGAACTATGCCGACAACCCCTATCCTTTCCGCCAGGATTCTACGTTCCTGTATTTTTTCGGTCTTGATTTCCCCGGCCTTGCCGCACTGATAGACATGGAGGACGGCAAGGTGTCCGTATATACAGACGAATTGACCATAGACAATATCGTATGGAAGGGAAGCCTGCCTGTAAGGGAACTGTGCAGTAGGGCGGGCGTGGAGCATACGGGGTCCATGGACGAGCTCAGGTCCCTGCTCATGAAGGCTGAGCACAAGGGCCGGATGGTGCATTTCCTGCCTCCCTACAGGGGACGGCATTATGTCAAGATGTTCAATCTGGCGGGGCTGCCGGGCGGGGCATTTGACGACAGTGTGTCGATACCGTTTATCAAGGCGGTGATCAGCCTCAGGAGCCACAAGTCCCCCGAGGAGATAATGGAGATAGAGGATGCGGTCAACATATCCTCAGACATGAATCTGGCCATGATCAGCATGATACATCCTGGCATGTCGGAGAAGGAGGTGGTCTCCGTGGTTACCGGTATCGCGCTGAGAAAAGGTATAGGTCTGGCGTTTCCGGTAATAGCCACGGTTGACGGTCAGATACTGAACAATCACTGGTACGGCAATATCATGCAGGAGGGCGACCTTTTCCTTCTTAACGCCGGTGCTGAGAACAGGATGCACTATTCCGGTGACATATCAGCCACCGCGCCTGTAGGCAAGCGGTTTACCGATAGGCAGAGGATGATATACGACATAGTGCTTCACGCCCATACGGCCGCAGTGGAGGCCCTCAGGCCCGGAGTGCCTTTCCTGGATGTGCATATGAGGGCATGTGAGGTGATGGCAGAAGATCTCAAGAGTGTGGGTCTTATGAAAGGCAATGTACACGAGGCTGTACAGGAGGGAGCCCATGCCCTGTTCTTCCCCAACGGCCTCGGTCATATGCTGGGCCTTGACGTGCATGACATGGAGGCTCTCGGAGAGGCCTGGGTAGGATATGACGGTCATCCGAGAAGTACAAAGTTCGGTCTCAAGTCCCTGCGTCTGGCCAGAGAACTGGAGCCCGGTTACGTGCTGACCATTGAGCCGGGTATCTATTTTATCCCCGAGTTGATAGACTTGTGGAGGAGTACCGGCAAGTTCAAGGATTTCCTGAATTACGACGAGATAGAGAAGTTCAGGGATTTCGGCGGCTTCAGGATAGAGCGGGATTACATGATACTGGACAATGGCAACCGCCGTCTAGGCAAATATCTGCCTATTACGGCTGACGAGGTGGAGGCGATGCGATGATAGTGAAGATATGCATAGGCAGCTCATGCCATCTGAAGGGCTCCTACGATGTGGTGCAGGGTATGAGGGATATCCTCAAGAAGTACGATGTGGAGGACCTGGTGGAGCTTCAGGCAAGTTTCTGTTTCGGACAGTGCGCGGACGGAGTGGTGATGCGTGCCGAGGAGTCCCTGGACGGCTCCGAGGACGTGTTTGTCAGGGGAGTGAATAAGGACAATGTGGAGCAGAAGTTCCTCAGCGAGGTGTATCCCAAACTGGGACTTCCTGCTCCTGAAAAGTGATGTAACAACATAAACCAGACTTATGAAAGAATACCTCGAGTTCAAGAAAGCCCGTTGCAAGGATTGTTATAAATGCTTGAGAGAGTGTCCTGTAAAGGCGATTGAAGTCAAGAACCATCAGGCACAGATCATCAAGGAACGGTGTATACTCTGCGGTCGCTGCACGGTGGTATGCCCTCAGAACGCCAAGATAGTCCACAGCGAGAAGGATGAGGTGGACAGTCTGCTTCTGGACAATGACAAGGTCGTGGCCAGCGTGGCGCCTTCGTTCATATCGTCTTTCCGCCTGAAGAATTTCGCCCAGATGGAGACAGTCCTGTACAAGCTGGGCTTCGCGTATGCGGAGGAGACGGCGGTGGGGGCAAATGCGGTGACGAAGGAGTATGCCAGGTGCATGGCTTCAGGGGATTTCCCCAACTTCATTACCTCCGCCTGTCCGGCTTTGTGCCGTCTTATACAGGAGTATCATCCCAATGCCTTGAAGTATCTGGCTCCGGTGGATTCTCCTATGATCGCCCATGCGAAGATACTCCGGCAGCGTTTTCCAGGATGCAAGGTGGTTTTCATCGGGCCGTGTATAGCGAAGAAGCGCGAAGCCCGTGAAAGCGGTCTTATCAGCGGTGTGCTGACATTCGAGGACCTGCGGCGCTTCATGATTGAGCGGGGCGTGACATTCCCTCTGCCGGATGCGGTTGACGAGTTCGAGGCGTTCTCATGCACGGGCATTACCGGTGACGGGGTAGCCAACAGGAGCAAGTCCTATCCGATACGCCGCGGCATCATCCATTCGTTCGAGAGCCGCCCTTCGGGATACGATTACGTCGCGGTGGACGGGCCGCAGAACTGTGTGAACACGCTGGAGAACATCGACAAGGTCACCGGGGTGTTCTTTGAGATGAACATGTGCGAGAATGCCTGTGTGAGCGGACCGTGCAGCATGGTGGATGACGGAGAGGAGGTCCGGGCGGCAGTAGAGGTGAAGAGGTATGTCAGGGAGGAGTGTGCCGCGCTGCCGCGTGAGCAGGAGGGGGACAGGTCTTACGATGTGGATATCTCGGCGGCCTATCCCAGGATAGAGGGCAGGAGCATGACTCCTACGCAGGAGCAGATAGAGGAGATTCTCCACCGTACCGGCAAGTTCAAGCCTGAGGACGAGCTCAACTGCGGCTCTTGCGGTTATCCTACCTGCAGGGAGAAGGCCTGGGCTGTGTTCAACGGTTATGCGGACATAGACATCTGTCTGCCGTACATGCGTGAGAGGGCCGAGTCTATGTCCTATGAGATCATCCACAACAGCCCGGAGGGTATCGTGGTGCTGGACAGCGAGATGAATGTGGTGGATATCAACAGCAAGGCCAAGGAGCTGCTGGGCATTACTGCTGTCAGTCTCAAGGGGCTTCCGGCCATAGACTTTTTCAACCCTACCGAGTTCCTTATCGCTCAGAATTCCGGCCGCCAGTACGTGCGCAAGAAGATATACGTGGCTGAGACGAAACGCCACATAGAGATGTCCATCAGCATCCTGAAAGGGAACCATGCGCTGTTCGGCATCCTGAAGGATATCACCGAAGAGGTCCACTACAACGAGAAGTTCGGAAAGATGCGTATGGAGACCCTGGCCACCACTGACGATGTGATCAAGAAGCAGATGAGAGTGGCGCAGGAGATCGCCTCGCTTCTCGGTGAGACCACGGCCGAGACGAAAGTCGCCTTGCTGAAGCTGAAGAAGACTCTCATGCAGGAGGAAGAGGAGAGGGAACGCTCAGAAAAGTCATAATCCGCGGCCTATGAAAGAGTTGTTTATAGAGTACGGCTATGTGTCCCTGAACAAGTTCGGGGAAGAGCTCTGTGGAGACAAAGTGGAGAGTGTCACCGTGGACGGCTACACTACTCTTGTTCTGGCCGATGGCCTGGGCAGCGGCGTAAAGGCCAACATTCTGTCTACGCTTTCCTCGAAGATACTGTGTACGATGGTGGCCAACAACATCCCCATCGAGGACTGCATCGAGACCATGATCCAGACTTTGCCGGTGTGCAAGGTGCGCGGGGTGGCGTATTCGACATTTTCTGTCATACACGTGGATGCTTCCGGTCATGGATATCTTTTTGAATTCGACAATCCTCAGGCAGTATATTACCATGAGGGACACTGTGTGGATTTTGACCGCAAGCCTTTGGATGTCCTGGGCAAGAAGGTGTATCATTCGGAGATCAATCTGTGCGACGGGGATATCGTGCTGGTGATGTCGGACGGTACGATACACGCCGGTATAGGCCGTGTGCTCAATTTCGGCTGGGACCGCAAGGACATCATGGAGCATATGGACCGCAATATCCGGCCGGAGATGTCGGCCCGCTGCGTGGCCTGGCTGCTGGCTGCCGCCTGTAATGACCTGTACATGGACAAGCCGGGCGATGACACCACGGTGGCTGCCCTGAAGATGCGCGAGGCCCTGCACGTCAACCTGATGGTGGGCCCGCCGGTCAACAAGGAGAACGACGACTACTACGTGGCCAAGTTCATGGAGGGCGACAGCAAGAAAGTGGTCTGCGGAGGCACCAGCTCCCAGATTGTGGCCCGCTACCTGGGCAAGAAGGTCACGACGAGCCTGGACTTTCCTGACAAGGAAGTTCCGCCCATCGGTCACATCGACGGGATAGACCTGACGACCGAGGGAGTGATAACACTGCGCCGCCTGTTGGAGCTTACTGAAAAGTACATTTCGCCCAATGACTTGACCCCAAAGATGTTCACAAAACAGGACGGAGCCTCGCTCCTGGCTCAGATGCTGCTTGAGAATGCCACCCACATCACCTTCTTCGTAGGCCAGGGTGTCAACAAGGCCCATGAGGGGCTGCCCATAGACACCACACTGAAGCTTAAACTGATTGAGCGTCTTGCGTCCAGTCTCAAGGCCATCGGCAAGGTCGTGGACATACACTACGCCTAGTCAGGTCTTCCGGCTCAGGCGTATCTGCCCTCCTGTCTGCTGCCGTGTACATACACTATGCCTACTGGCAGCGTAACCTCCTGATCCCTGGACACGCCCTATCCCTGTCTGGAATTAACACACGCCACAGGCACACCGCAGGTGAACCGAAATCCAGCCACACCGGTACACCTGCACCCACTTTAATGAAAATCCAGCAGTCGAAAAGACCAGGCCCTCCCACCGCTTTGCGGCGGGCCCCTCCCTCTAGAGCCGAGGGCGGCTAGTCTTTTCTCGTTGCCGGATTTTCACCACGCTCACGCGGGGGAAAGTGAACCGTTTTCGCAGAAAAACCCGGCACTTTCCCCACCGGGGGTGGAGACTGTGAGTCTTTCTGTGGGGGGAGGTAGAGGATGTGAGGGAGGAGGGTGGAGGGGGTCAGTCGAATGTGATGTCGAGGCGGCCGACGTATTCGCCCTGAGCTCCGGCCTGGACGATGATCACGTCCTCACCGTCTAGATTGGGGTAGATCTTCTCGGATTTCAGGAATGTGTGACTGTGGCCGCCGATGATGACGTCTATGTTGCGGGTGTTCCTGGCCAGGTTGATGTCCGTGCGCTGATTGGGATAGCCCGAATAACCCAGATGTGACAGGGCGATTACCAGGTCGCAGTGCTCCTCGTTCTTGAGATAGTCAGCCCATCTCTGAGCGGCCTCATAAGCGTCAATATAGACCAATCCTTCCCGGTTCTGTTTGGCAACAAGCGACTTAATGTTGGCCAACAGGCCGAAGACGCCTATCTTGCGGCCGTTCTTATACACGATAGTATACGGTTTTACATAAGGCTCCAGAGCAGTACCTGAGAAGTCATAGTTGGCGCAGACTGTCTGGAACTCCGCCTTTGAAAGCCGTCTGGCAAACTCGTTCACTCCGTTGTCAAACTCATGGTTGCCGATGGCCACCACCTCGTATCCGAGGGCATTCATCAGTTCCATCTCCAGGTCTCCCTTGAAGACCGTAAAATACGGTGTGCCCTGGTTGTAGTCTCCGGCATCAAGCAGCAGGACGCGGTCCCGGCCATACTGCGATATCACCTGGTGAAAATACTCGGCGCGGCGGTGTACGCCTCCTGCACCCGCACCACGGCCGACTCGTATCTCCTCTATCTGGGAATGGGTGTCATTGGTATGGAGTATCACCAGATCCTGAGCCGTAAGGGCGGGAACGGAGACAAGCAGAAGCAGCACGAACGCCGCCGATATGGATTTGCTTCTTATCTTCATAATGTCAGTCCTTTTCTATGATTACACGTCCGTCACCCTTGTTCTCCAGGACTATGCCTGACTCGGAAAGGTCACGCAGATACCGTACGGCGGCATCCCGCAGTACGATGCCAGTACGGTCTATGGACACGGCGTCGTCTCCGATATCGAAACGGTCTCCCCCGTCCAGCAGAAAATCGATGGTCACCAGATTGTACAGAGCGTCATCCTCCAACGGCCGGCCGCCTATCAGGCATTTCTCCAGTTCTCCGTCACGCACTACTATCTCCACCCCGCCTAAAGCTTCGAACTTACCGGAAGCGAAACGCTCCAGGATATGCCGGATGTCCTCTCCTTCCATTACCGCGACCACGACAGTATTGTCAAACGGGAAAGTGGAATATATGTCATACACCCTGACTGCTCCCTTGGGAAAATTACTGCGTATGCCGCCGAAATTGGTAAGGGACATGGACGGATAGCCGTTGTCCAGACGGTCGGAAACGGCATATAGCAGCATGTCGGCAGCCAGATTGGACAGGGCGCTCTCGGGTCTACCTTCCTTTATCTCCTCCGAGGAATATATCACTACTTCCATGAGTGGAGTCATCTGCTCCTGATGTGCGGCGACTATGCTGTCCACGCCATAGACGGTATCGCTCTCATAGGCGGAGTCCATCCTGACACGCTGCCAGCTGTACTCAAAGTCCTGAGCACTCAGCATCTGGCCAACAAGCACTGCAAAAATTAAAATAACGCACTTTCGCATATCAAAACCTATTTCAGAATTGCGTCAGAGTGGGTAAAATACACCAAGACTAATATTTAAGCCATTTCCAGATGTCCTTCCAGGAGTACTTTGTACCGTGCATCAGGATGCCGATACGGTATATCTTGCCGGAAAAATACACGGCAATCAGGAAAGTCACCAGCAGCAGGCCGATGGACAGCAGCAGCTCCCATGTCTGCACGCAGCCCTCGAAGGGCACACGTGCCAGCATCACCATCGGAGAGGTGAATGGAATAATAGAGCCCCAGAAGGCCAGCTGACCGTCTGGATTCTGGAATGTCTGAAGCATAAGCAGCAGTCCGATAATAAGAGGAATGGTCACGGGCAGTACCAGCTGCTGGGTGTCGGCCTCGTTGTCCACGGCTGAGCCGATGGCGGCGAAAAGGGAGGCATACAAAAGATAGCCGAGGACGAAATATATCAGGAAGCAGCCGATGATGAGGCCGAAGTTGACCTCCTTGAGGGCCGTGAACACCTGTGCGGTCTCGCTGTCGGAAGCGGAGGCTATCTGTGCCATCTGCTCAGAGTCCATGCCGGCCATCTGGGTCATCTGCTCCATGGCCTCGGGATCGCTCATCAGTTCCGGTCCCATGGCAAGCTGGAAGCCGAATACGATGGCCAGGGTCAGGACCACCCAGATGAAGAACTGGGTAAGGGCCACGCTGGCCACGCCGAGAATCTTGCCTATCATCAGGTCGAAAGGCTTGACGGAGGAGACGATGACCTCCACTATCTTGTTGGACTTCTCGTTGATGACGCTGGTCATGACCATGTTGCCGAACATGGTCACGAACATGTAGATGATAAAGCCCATGATGAAGGAGATGGCCATGCTGATTCCGAGTATGGACTCCCGCTCCTGACCGTCCTCACCGACTATGTAGGTGTTCAGGTCCACCTCGTGATTGAGATCCGCCTGTATCCGGTCGTAATTCTCGATATTGTACTGCTGGAGCTTGTAGCGCTCTATGACATCGTTGACATCGGCCTTTATAGCGTCGCTCACTTTCGCGTTGATCTGCTTGACCGCGTATGCATCCACAGTCACGTTGTTGGCGGTGTCCAGAGGCGAGACATACATCACGGCATATACACCCAGGCTGTCCAGATGATTCTTGGCGAACTCCAGGTCTATGTTCTCGGGTATGACATACTCTATCTCCGCGCCGCTTTCCAGTGCCTGGGCCACAACACCTGAGTCGTCCAGCACCATCACCCTGTTGATATCCTTGTCCAGGTCGGCCATCATTATGAGCGATGGCACTATCATCAGGGCCGCGAAAAGTATGGGGGTGACGATGGTCGTGATTATAAATGATTTCTTCTTGACGCGGATGGAGAATTCACGTCCGAGTACGAGTTTTATCTTCTTGAAGTCCATATTACTTGCCCTCCCCTTTTACTAATTGGATGAATATATCGTTCATGCTCGGTATCAGCTCGCGGTAGGACACCACGTCAATGCCGCTGCCGGCCAGTTCCGAGAGTATCTGAGCCGAAGGCGTTCCTTTGGGTACGTCGTATACGGCCCTGCGGATATCCTTGTGCGCTCCGTCCGAGACGAGCTTGAGAACCTGCCGGTCAGACATCTCCACTGATGCGCCGGAGGGTCGGTAAAGCACTTCCACCTGGCTCTTGCCGTGGTCGCGGCGGATCTGCTCCACACCTCCGGTGACCACGAGATTGGACTTGTTGATGAGGGCGATATTGTCGCAAAGCTCCTCTACGGACGCCATATTGTGAGTGGAGAGGATAATGGTCGTGCCCTCGTCTTTCATACGCAGGATCTCATTGCGGATAAGCTGCACGTTCACCGGGTCGAATCCTGAGAACGGCTCGTCCAGGATCAGCAGCTCCGGCCTGTGTAGAACAGTGGTGATGAACTGCACTTTCTGGGCCATTCCCTTGGACAGCTCCTCCACTTTCTTGTTCCACCAGCTCTCGATGCCGAACTTCACGAACCACTTCTTCAGTTCTGTCATGGCCTGCTGACGGCTAAGCCCCTTTAGACGGGCCAGATACATGGCTTGCTCCCCGACTTTCATCTTCTTATAGAGACCGCGCTCCTCGGGAAGATATCCGATGCGGTAGACATCATCGGGGACTACCGGGTTGTCATTAAAGAGCACAATGCCGGAATTAGGCACTGTAATCTGGTTGATGATTCTGATTAGAGTGGTCTTGCCTGCCCCGTTGGGCCCGAGCAGACCGAAGATAGTTCCTTTCGGAACTTCTATGGAGACATGGTTCAGGGCCGTATAAGTCCCGAACACTTTCACGATGTCCCTACAGGCAATAGTATTCATATTTTTCAGGAAAATTATTCAAATTGGAGGGATACCAGCTCCTGGGTATGGTCCAGACGTCCTTTCTTGTCGTAGACTGCCTGCTTGACACAGCCGATGCCAGGAGCATACCATGTCTCTATCCGCTCTGTTCTGGAGCCTATGGGCTGTTTTGTCACCTGATTCTCCTTGAGCAGGAAGCAGTCGAATGTTCCTGCCGGCACGGTGATGCTCTTCTGCTCCACCACCTGACGGCTCTGAGTAAGGATGTTGGCGGAGACCATGCCTATCTGGACCTTTATCTTTCCATCAGGGATAGTCATTCCGGCCTTCAGGCCCGAGGGCACACTGCTGGCATCTCCTTTGGACATGATGTCCTGCACCTTCATTACTTTCCCCACGTCGCTCATGCGCGAGACAGTGCCGTCGGGGCCTCCGACCGTGACCTCCATCGGAAGATTGCCGCCGTTGTCATCGAAAAGCGGTCGGCCGTCCTCATCGTAAAAATACTGGTCAAAAGTCACGGTCCCCTTCTCCAAAGTGCCCGATACGGCCTTGACAGTCATTACATAAGACCCGGTCTTATGTCCGTCCGCGTCATAATTGGCATACTCCAGGGTCATACCCTTGGTTATGGGACAGAATCCCGATTTGTCATAATCCTGTGCTGATACAGAATATCCGCCGGCTGTTATCATGACAGCGGCGGACATCATGGAAAGTAAAAATGCTGTATTTCCCATACTTGTTCTATTTTTCTTTATCGTCCTTAACATCTTCGGGCTCAGAGACCGTTCTGTTGACAAGCACTTTGTCTATTCTCGCCCCGTCCATGTCCACAACCTCAAGGCGGAAGCCGTTCCACTCCACATATTCGCCGGACTTGGGTATATGTTCAAGCAATTCAAGAATCAGGCCACCGACAGTATTGTAATCGTTTTCCGATGCCAGCTCCTCCATGTCAAAATGGGCCAGGAAGTCGTAGAACGGGCACTGGCCGTCCACCAGCCAGCCGCCTCCGTTCTGGCGCTCGATGATATCCGGCTCGTCCTCCTCGTCATCTATGGAGCCGACCAGGCCTTCCAGTATGTCCTTGTATGTCACGATACCCTGGCATACTCCGAACTCGTCGCAGACCAGACCGTAGGTCACGTGAGCCTTCTTCATCTGCTCCAGCACCTTGTATACGTCCGTATACTCGTGGAAATACTGCACGGGGCGTATGATGTCATCTATAGAGAATTTCTCGTTGTCCAGCTTCCCGAAGAGATCCTTCAGGTAGACAACCCCGACTATCTCATCGAGACTGCCGTCGCCCACGGGATATACCTCAAAGAGATTCTCCTGCACAGTCGTATTGATTTCCTCCCGTGTCATCTCCTTGTCTATCCACACTATCTCGTTGCGGCTGGTCATGATGGACTCTATCTTTCTGTCGCCTAAAGAGAACACTCTTTCCACGATATCCTGCTCCACATCCTGTACCTCTCCGTCCTCCTTCCCCTCGGCCACCATCGACTTGATCTCCTCCTCAGTCACCTTGGCTTCTTTCTCCTCCACATGGAAAGCCTTGACGAACAGGGATGTACTCTTGTCCAGTATCCACACGAAAGGGGTGGCTATCCACGAGAGTACCAGCATGGGGCCGGACATTACCTTGGCGATACTCTCCGGAGAGCCCATGCCAAGACGTTTGGGAACCAGCTCGCCGAGAACAATGGTCAGATATGTCACGATGATAACTATGGATACCTGCGCAAGAGGCTGGGCCACACTTTCCGCCAGCCCCCAGCCCTCGAGTATGTCGGAGAACTTGTCCGCTATCGAGGCTCCCGAATAGATACCGGTGAGAATACCGATGAGAGTTATCCCTATCTGCACTGTAGACAGGAACTTATTGGGTCTTTCAGTAAGATTGAGAACATTTTTGGCGGAGCGGCTGCCCCTTTTGGCATCGGCTGTAAGACTTGATTTTCTTGCGCTTATCAGAGCAACCTCACTCATGGAGAAGAGGCCGTTGAGTAGAATAAGAAGTAGAATTATAAAAATTTCCATTCAAATGTAAGAATAGTCACGAATGCAAAAATAATGAAAATTCGGAATTAGCATAGGGTTAATCAGAATTCTCCATGCATTTATTGAAGCAATGGCGGCAGAGAGGCTCGTAAAAGTCCTTTTCCCCTAGCTCCACCAGACGGTCGCTGGAGGACAGGCGGTGCGAGTACAGGGCGGGGTCGCCGCAGCGCACGCAGATGGCATGTACCTTGTCCACGTATTCGGCCACGGCCATAAGAGCCGGCATGGGGCCGAACGGTTTTCCCTGGTAGTCCATGTCCAGGCCGGCGGCTATGACTCTTATGCCCGAGGATGCAAGCTGGCGGCACACGTCCACTATGCCGTCGTCGAAGAACTGGGCCTCATCTATGCCCACCACGTCCACGTCTCCGGAGAGCAGCAGGATACTGGCCGAAGACTCCACCGGTGTGGAAAGTATGGCAGTGGCATCGTGTGAGACTACTTCCTGCACTGAGTATCTGGTATCTATGCCGGGCTTGAATATCTCTACCCGCTGATTGGCGAACTTGGCCCGCTTCAGACGGCGTATAAGCTCCTCGGTCTTGCCCGAGAACATCGAGCCGCAGATTACTTCTATCCATCCCGGTTTTTTTGCGTATTCTGAAAACATTTTCTTACTTTTGTCCTTTGCGGATGCAGTCGTCCCGGCATCCGGAGTGCAAAATTAACATTTTATACCATTTTACCGTCATGGCCGGCAAGCTTTATATCGTACCCACTCCTGTGGGCAATCTGGAAGACATGACTTTCAGAGCCATCGCGGTTCTGAAACAGGTGGACCTCATCCTGGCCGAGGACACCAGGACCACATCCGTGCTTCTGAAGCACTACGGGATATCAAAGCCTACGGAGGCGCACCACAAGTTCAACGAGCACGCCCGTATCCGCCCTGTCTGCGAAAAGCTCCTCTCAGGTATGGACATAGCATTGGTGTCGGACGCCGGTACCCCGGGCATTTCCGATCCTGGATTCATGCTGGCCCGTGCATGCGCTGAAGAAGGTATAGATGTCATTACTCTGCCCGGAGCCACGGCCTTCGTACCGGCTCTTATAGACTCGGGACTACCGGCCGACAGGTTCTCGTTCGAGGGTTTCCTGCCGGTAAAGAAGGGCCGTCAGACCCGCCTGACAGAGCTCGCCTCCGAAGGCCGCACCATGATATTCTACGAGTCGCCCTACCGGCTGGCCAGGACCCTGTCGCAGATGTGCGGGTATTTCGGGCCGGAGCGCAGGGCGTCGGTCTCCCGCGAGATCAGCAAGGTCCACGAGGAGACCCGCAGGGGGACGCTCTCAGAGCTGGCCTCGTGGTTCACGGACAACCCGCCCAAAGGGGAGATAGTACTAACAGTAGAAGGGAAAGCATATGTGGGAAGAAGAGAAAAAGAGGAAAGGGAGGACTGAGCGTCTTTTCTCCAACGGAGTCATCATCCTGGTGTTCCTGATTCTGACGGCCCAGGCTGTATTTTTCACCAGACACCTTATTATTAATAGCAGGCGTGCCGAGACAGGCACAGCATCAGGGACAGTTTCCACCCAGGGCAGGCCGCCTTCATCCGACACTGCCGGCATCGTCCGTTATCCGTCTGTTAATGAGCGGCAAGGTGCTGAGCCCGGCGGCCGGAATGCAGTGGCAGCTACGGGACAGTACGGAAGCACAGGTTCCGTGGATAAGAACAAAGTGCCGCAAGACGGACCTGCGGATGCTGCTGGAACCGGAGCCGCGGTATCTGTCGGAGATGTGTCCGCAACTGGGACAGAGAGCCGGCGGTATGAATACGATTACGACGGATGGAAATGGGATATGGTGGAACTTAACTCCGCCGACAGCGCGGCTCTGGATGCGCTGCCTGGAATAGGACCGTGGTACGCAAAGCAGATATTGAGTTACCGCGAGCGCCTCGGGAGTTACGCGGACGTCAGTCAGCTGCTGGATATCCGCGGATTCGACACTGCACGTCTCAACCGTCTTTGCGGCTATGTGTTTATAGATCCGGCATCCGTCCGGGGGCTGGACCTGCGCACCATGTCCGTTGACTCCATGGCGTCACACCCTTATATAGGCCCGTATGCCGCAAAAGGCATAGACCGCTTCCGCCGCACTGTCCCTGACAGCGTTTTCTCATTGCAGGCCATAGTCGAGAACGGCATACTGTCCGGAATGCAGGCCAGAAGACTGTCTCTGTACATGCGCCGGGACTGACATTCAGTCACTGACAGCGCAGTTACCTACATGCAGGTCATGCAATTATCCAGTTGCTGTGTATCTCTGGGTGGAACAGCAATTTAAACCTACGTTTATTTTGCCATACGTTTTTTTGTCACACACTTGTCACAATCTGATTTTTTTGCATTAAATTTGCGCCGTTTTAAACGTACTATTTAATCAATCAAGATGAAGAGCAAGTTTATTCTATTATCAGCGGCTGCAGTCATGATACTGGCGGCTGCTTGTGAACAGCAGACAGGCGGAGGCAATGGCAATGGCAACGGAGACTCCGCATTCCAGCTGAACACCGATTACTTCGACGTCCCTCAGGACGGTGGTACTATTTCCATGACCTACCAGTTCGTTAACCGCCCCGAAAACGACGGAGACTTCTTTATAACTTCTTCGGACTGGATTACTTTCACTGGTGATGACCTTGCCACCAGCACCCTGTCGTTCGACATAGAGGCCAACCCGTCGCGTGAACGCACGGATACTGTCGTCATCAGATATGACTACAGTACCGGATTCCTGCTCGACACAGCCTTCGTGCATCAGGATGGCCAGAACACAGATGTGTTCATCGATGCCAAGTCCTGCACTGGCGAGTACTATTCAGTCGGTGGGTCTTACTACACCTGGATATCCACAGCCGGACTTTGGATTATGGATTCCGAAGGTATCAATGTCAACTTCTTCTCAAGCGAGGAGCCTGTTACAGAGGAGTTCCAGGAGAACGGCAACACTTACAGGAGACTTGTCACCCTGCCCGCAGGTACCTACACATACGACCCCATGGGCACCGAGGAGCCGGGAACATTCTGTGCTCCTTCATTCTACGGCATCTACAGCGGTAACTATAGCTATACGCCACGCTATGAAATCACCGACGGTACTGTCATCATTACTGATCTCGGCAACAACGAGATACAGATAGAAGCCGAGGTGACCTGCAATGACGGCCGTAGCTATGGAGTGTTCTTCTCCGGCAGCATTGAGGACTATATATACATCAACGGTTGACAAATAATCGATTAAAAACTGAATAACCAATGAAAACTTATTATATTTCAGCAATCATGGCAGGCCTTGCATGCCTGTCTTTGTACTCCTGCGAGGAGAAGAATCCGGAGACACCTGATACTCCGGTAGTGCCTACCATCTCGATCTCCCTCAGCGAGGCCCGTGAGACAGCTATCGACTTCACGTTGACCCCGGCCAATGCGGAGACAGTAGCCTGGCAGATTGTAGAGACCGGAACCACAGTTCCCGGTGCGGAAGAGATAATCAGCTCCGGCAATCAGGTCGGAACTGAGACCGGAACATATACTGCCGACAACCTGACTGCCGGTACGTCCTACGTCATTGCGGCCGCGGCCTTGAATGGTGAGACCTACAGCAGCGTGGCTACGCTGGAAGCGACTACTACGGTAAATGAGCCGGACCCTGTTGCCCCCACGCTGACAATTGAGTCTGCCACACCTACCAGAGACGGTCTCACTTTCACATACAGCCAGGAAAATGCGGAAGCGATATCTTATGTGATAGTCGGCGGAAGCGACGCCATCCCTCATGCGGATGATATAATACAGGAAGGTACGCAGGTTGACCTGAGCCAGAACGAAGTGGTAGTAGAGGACCTGAAGCCCAATACCTCGTATATTCTCGCCATGGCCGCCCAGAGCGGATCTGCATACAGCGAAGTACAGTCCGAGCATTTCACTACGATGTTCGAGTATCAGATAGACGAGGATATGGATCTCACATTCACCTCCGTCAGGATTGATGGCATCACAGAGGGGAGCAACGGTGTGAGGAGATTCGTTACAACCTTCATAACCGATGATGAAGTCGAGTTGACCACCGTATTCTATGCCGATCTTGTAGACGGAAGCCCGGCCACCGGAACGTACAATGTAGTGTCTACGACTGCAAGCAACGCAGAAGCCTTCGAAATTATCGCAGGAGATGTGTCATCAAGCGGCGGTCAATACACATTCGTGAAAGTTGACGACTCCAATATGGCTGGCGTAGGGAGCGGCTCGATGGAGATATCCGCAGACAACATCTCTTTCGACTTCGTCATCAACCAGTACTACACTCTTTCCGGCTCATATGCGGGAAAGATCGATGCGCCTTCTTCCGCCATTGGCTCTAACATGACCGGAGATATCCTCGATGTCGCATTCAATAATACTGAATTCGGGACGACTTTCACGCTTTCAACCTGGGCTAACGATCCGGAGATGAGAATAAACATAGCAGAAAAGGGAGATAATGCTGGTTTCAAAAAAGGTAATGAGTTCCGTGCTACGTTCTTCATTAATAACAATAACGGAGTGCTCCCTGACGGAACCTATACCGTAGGTGAAGAATTGGAGTCTGGCACTTTTGTTGACTACGCAGATGGAACATATCTTATAATAAAGGAACCCGGTGCTTCGAGTTCAGAACGTATCAATGCTCCGGCCGCGAAAGGTACAGTAACGGTTTCCACTGAGGAGAACGGAGATCGAACAGTCTCCTTCGACTTGTGTGACGATTTGGGACATAATTTTACTGGTTCATATACTGGTCAGTTGCAATAATCAACCATATATTGTAGTATGAAATTCTCAAAAATATTATTTATAGTTCTTGGTATGGCTTTCATCCTCTCCTGCAAACCGGGAGAGGACGGGCCTGATGCCATCATAGGCAATTCCATTTCAGTTCCGAACGAGGTGACAACAGTCCAGACCTCGCTCGAGTTTGACTCCGACTGGACTCTGGAGAACCAGGCGTCATGGTTTGTAGTGACACCGATGAGAGGCAGCGCGGGGACGGCCAATCTGACTATCTCCATTCTGGAAACAAATTCCGGACTAAAGGAAAGGGCCGGAAATTTCGCCGTGACGGTCAACGGCAGCGAGACACTGTACTACGTATTCCAGGACGGTACCCCCGGCTTCAGCATAACTACCGACAGCTACACCGTAACATCTGAGGAGCAGACTTTCTCATTCTCCGTGGAGGGTAACGTGAAGTACGAGGCCGTGCCGGACGTGGACTGGATGACAGTCAACAGCGTGCAGTATGACTCCACACTTCTGGAGGACAACCATACTTATTCCAAGTACATGACATCCGTAGTCAATCTGTCCATACAGGGCAATGACGGCGAGATCAGAGAAGGCCATATCACCCTTACGGGCGAGGACGGCGTGACTACAGCAACCATTACAGTGGAGCAGATCGGCTCGCTTGTTGCTGACTACAGCCGTACTTTCTTGAGACGCTCCCTTGTCCTCCGTTTTACGGGCACATGGTGTCAGAACTGTCCTTATATGAATCAGGCTCTTGAGGACGCTGAGAGAAATGATCCCGATCATATTGTAGCCATGAGCATGCACAATCTCACCTCCAACTCACATCTGGCATTCGCAAACTGCAATGCTTTCATTGCCTTGTTTGGAGTGACCTCCTATCCAACAGGGTTTGTCAACAATTACGGTAAAGTGGAAAACTACACCAATCCATCCATTATGACCACTATGTTTAACGGATTGGCTGAGGAGGCGGTCAGCGACCTGCCTTCCAATACCGTCATAGGCGGAGTGACCAGATTGGAGAAGGACACTGTATATGCGGACATCAGCATAGCTTCGAAGGAAGCGGGTCTGTACGCGCTGAACGCATTCCTGCTTGAGGACGGACTTGTATATCCTCAGACTGGAGGCGCCGATGATTATGTCCACAATAACGTGATCCGTATAGAGATGACAGACAACCTGATGGGAGACAAAGTCTCGCTGGAGGCCAACGGTACCTATGTGACCCAGCTGAAAGTACCCGTTCCTTCTTCAGTAGAGAACACCGACAGCCTGCACGTAGTTGTCTACACAACCTACAGTGGAACTTTCACCGGTGGTGTTTCGAAAGTTCTCTACGGGAATTTCGGTACAGTTGTGGACAACGTCGTCAATATTCCTATTAATACCCTTGTCAATTACGCATACGAGGACTAATTTATTTAAGAACCTTATTTTCACCATTTTAAAATGAACTATTTTTATCTGCGTGTTTTTGCAGTATCAGCGGCAGCTGCCGTAGCGTTCTCCTGCCAGGAACCGGAGAACACGACAACAGAACCTCTTGCAACACCGGAGGTATCAGCCGTTGTCAACGATAACGACAGGACAGTAACAATTTCATGGGCTGAAGTTCCCAATGCGACGACCTACAGTTGGTACATTGACAGCAATTCCGCCAGAACGACAGACCAGACATCGGTAACCGTAAGCACATCAGATCTGACAGACGGCGAGCACACTGCCTATGTTATTGCCAATCCGGCTTTGGATGCAGCCGATCAGTACAGCGCATCGCAGCCGGGCTCGTACACTTTCACGGTGACGGTTCTGCCCGAGCCTCAGAGACTGGAGACTCCGGAAGTAACCGCTAACCAGGACGGTAACGGGGCAATTGTAATTTCATGGTCAAGCAGCAACGCTGCATCGTACACCTATTCCTTTGACTCTGGAGAATGGACAAACACGACGGATGCATCTGTTACTTATCAGGTCGCAGATCTTACCATAGGTAGCCATACGATGCAGGTAGTCGCTCTTCCCGAGGAGGGCTCAACCGAGTATCTGGAGTCACTTCCAGGAGAGTGTACGTTCTATATCGAGGAGCCGCTTGTGGAACCGAACGAAGACCTTCAGCCGTGGGTCGGAACCTACGATGTCAGCTGCACGCACCGTATTGTAGTGTATGTTAATGACAATAGCGAGATAGTGTTCGGTATTGAGGAAGTCGGAGCCGCTATGACGGGCATTACTATCCGGCCGTCCTCCAGAGCGGATTATTTACGGATAAGCGGTCTGTCCGGGTTGGAGGAATATTCTTTCTGGGCGGCTCTGTTCGAGAGCGAGGACGGAAAGCAATGTCTCGGCATCGTGACCGGAGATATGGCAATAGCTCAGGACTCTCAAGGCAATGATATGGTGTGTGCGCCCATATGCCGGAATGAGGAAGATGGCGCAGTCGCCATCTTTAGCGGCACTGAGTACGCATATCTCATAGACCCTGAAACCATGACGAGCATTCCTCGCGAGCTTGTGAGCAGTTCCAATGTACGGCACACTGTTTTATCTGCAGATATTTTCTCATTTGACGGAAATTCTGTGGGTATATACTACAGTGGCTTCCCTGTCTATATTCCTGCAGGTGATTTCAAGTTCACTAGGACCTCTACAAGTTACGCTGCGCAAGACAGTAAAGTAATGACTGTGGTAAAGGCGGCTCCGACAAGCATGTCGTCAACTGTTACCAAGTAGAGCATAAGGGTAGTACCAGTTTAATCTGATAGGGAGCGCATCCGACCGGACAGACGGCGAATGCGCTCCTTCTCTGTTCGCCCAGCACGTCTCATTCTTGTCCCGTCAGCCCTCCAGTCACACGCCCTTGTGCCTTTCCGTCCCACATCATCCTCGTCAGCCCTCCAGTCACACGCCCTTTTACCTTTTCATTTCATTCAACATTTCGTCCCACCTTTGCGTTTTTTCTCCCCTTGTCCTAGACCCTCGGGGAAAGTGCCGGGTTTTCCGGCGAAAACGGTTCACTTTCCCCTGTGGCCGACAGGGGTACCGGCTCCACAGGCCTCTCTCGCCGCACTTGCAGTCTCTCCCTCCCGGGAAAGTGCCGGGTTTTCCGGCGAAAACGGTTCACTTTCCCCTGTGGCCGACAGGGGTACCGGCTCCACAGGCCTC
>CALVDI010000021.1 GCA_944326225.1 uncultured Bacteroidales bacterium
GTAACTCTCTGATTTTCAAGTGGTGCCACCGGGAATCGAACCAGGGACACAAGGATTTTCAGTCCTTTGCTCTACCAACTGAGCTATGGCACCGTGTTTGGTTTGGGAGTGCAAAAGTAAGAGTTATTTTGGATTTTGCAAAATTTTCTGCAAAAATCGAGGAAAATCGCAGAAATGCTTACCTTAGCGGTTGCACCGGCAGGGTGGGGTGTCCGTCCGAAGCACGGGCATGAGATGACAAATTATGCTAGTGATGAAGTACGTGGATGTGATCATACCGTTGAAGTTCAGGGATTCCGTGACCTATTCGGTGCCGGAGTCCCTGGAGGGGAGCATTGTGCCCGGAAGCATAGTGAAGGTGACGGTCGTGGGGCGGTCGTATACGGCGGTGGTGCTGAGGGTAAAGGATGTGCCTGGCTTCGACCCGTCAAAGATTATCCCGCTCAGGGAAGTGGTCAATTTCCCGCCGGTAACGCAGGCCAACATGGATTTTCTGCGGCAGGTGGCCTCTTATTATATGTGCTCGCTCGGAGAAGCGTTCAGGTTTGCGGCTCCGTCTACGGTCAAGGCACTTAAGCGTGACAGGGCAAAGGGGGCGGATGCTGAGGAAGCAGCCGGGAACGGCAGTGGCGGACAGGAACCGGCCGGGGCGGCTTTGCCGGTGCTGTCCGAGGAGCAGGCTAAGGCAGCGGACAGTATCAGGAATCTGTTCTCGTCCGGGAAAAATGTCCTGCTGCACGGGGTCACAGGCTCCGGCAAGACTGAGATATACATCACTTTGGCGGATGAATGTCTCCGAAAAGGGCGGAGTGTTCTGTATCTTGTTCCGGAGGTCGCCCTCAGCCGTCAGATACAGAAGCGGCTCGAAGAGCATTTTCCGGGCAGGCTGCTGGTATATCATTCCCGGCAGACCGCTGCGCACAAAAGAGAAGTCTATGAGCAGGTGGCATCCTGTCCGGCGCCTCATGTCATACTCGGCCTTCGTTCGGCTCTCTTTCTGCCTTACAGGGACCTGGGACTGATAATCGTGGATGAGGAACACGACACGTCTTATAAGCAGACCGACCAGGCTCCGCGATATCATGGCCGCGATACCGCCCTGATGCTGGGCAGGACTATGCGCTGCCCTGTGCTGCTGGGCTCGGCGACGCCGTCGTTTGAGAGCCTCTACAATGTACAGACTGGCAGATTGGGCCTTGTGTCCTTGATGCACAGGTATTTCGGAGGAGAAGACAGTTCTGTGGTGCTGGTGGACATGAGGAAGGAAAGACGAAAGAATGCGGTGAAGGGTCCGTTTTCCCTGATCTTGCTGAAGGCTATGGCCGCACGGCTGGAAAGACACGAGCAGGTCCTGATTTTCCGTTCCAGAAGGGCGTATGCGTCTGCGGTCGAATGTGGTGAGTGCGGGGCTGTGCTCAGATGTCCCGGATGCAATATTCCGCTCAGCTACCATAAGTTCAATCACAGTCTGTCCTGTCATTACTGCGGTTACAGTACACCGTTCCCTGCGGTATGTCCTGAATGTGGCAAGGACGCATTGCGGATGCTCGGGGACGGTACTGAGAAGATAGAGGAGGCCCTGCGGGAGTTTTTCCCGGAAGCCAGGATAGGACGTTTTGATGCGGATACTGTCAGGGACAAACGTGAGGAAGCCAGGATTCTGAAGCAGTTCGCCGAGGGGAAAATAGATATTCTCGTGGGTACGCAGATGATAACCAAGGGCTTCGACTTCAGCCGGCTGACGCTGACGGCCGTGCTGAAAGCCGAGACGGTGACCTCGGTGTTTGATTTCAGGGCTGACGAGCGGGCGCTCCAGCTCCTGCGTCAGCTGATGGGGCGGGCCGGGCGCAGGAGCTCTGCCGGCGAGATGATAGTGCAGACCTTCCGGGCGGAGCATCCGGTATTCAATATGTTGCTTTGTCCGGGAGGAGAGGATATCCGCCGGCTGATGGATGAGCGCAGGGAATTCGGTTATCCTCCGTTTACGAGGCTTATCCGTATATTGCTCAGATCCAAAGAGCAGGACCGGCTTGAGACTATGGCACAGAATGTTTCCGCAGTATTGGACCGCTCTGGATTCCGGGATGTCAGCGGTCCCGCGGCACCTCCTCAGGAAAAGGCTGGAGGTGAATATCAGCTGCAGTTCCTTGTAAAGACGGACCGCGCTCACAGCTGGGCGCAGGCGAAGGAACGGCTGTACAGGGAGCTTCGCCGGATTCCGTCCACGGACCTGACAATAGATGTGGATCCGGTCAATTGAAATTAAAAGGCCCCTGGCGCCGTATGGCACCGGAGGCCTTTGAGTGATCTGCTTGGGGCTCGAACCCAAGACCCCAACATTAAAAGTGTTGTGCTCTACCAACTGAGCTAGCAGATCAGAAATTGGACGGCAAAAGTAAGTAAAAAGATTTAATAGTCAAAATATTTTTACGGCATGGATGAATTTAGTACTGAGGTGATGGCGTTCATGCGGGAATGCACGGGCAAGGAACCGCAGTGGAGATGCGTGTCCGGTGCAGGCGTATGTGTGGATGCGGAAGAAAGGCTGGCGGCTGTCATCGTTCCGTTGGACTTTTTCAGTAGCGGAGGTACGGCAGAGCGTTTGATCTCAGCGGGGGCTGCAATATCCGGATGGACGGCTGCGGACAGGATGTTCCTGTATGAGGACCGTTGGAGGAACAGCGGTCCGGCTGTGAGGGCCATGATGAGGGTGAGGATGGGGCAGGGACTCAGGGTGTTTGCTCGGAACTGCGAGGTGCGTGCGGTAACCCCGGAAGCAGCTGCGTCATTTCTCCAGCGCAATCATGTCTATGGCTCGGCGCGGGCCCGGTACCGGCTGGGGCTTTTCCGTATAAGGTCTACGGGAAATGCTGAGGCGGGGATGGATCAGACTCCGGGGATGGTGGCAGTGGCTACTTTTTCGGACGGCAGACGGAGGGAGGACGGTACGGTCTCGTATGAATGGGTGCGGTATGCCTCGGTTCAGGGTGTCAGGGTGGTCGGAGGGATGGGCCGGCTGCTTGATGCCTTTGTCGCAACAGTCGGAGACGGCACCCCGATGGATGTGATGACCTATGCAGATCTGGAGTGGTACGACGGCCGCTCGTATCTGAGGCTGGGCTTCAAACCGTGCGGAGACCGTGCTCCGGTGTGGTTCCTGTGCCGTCCGGGATGCCCCGGGAGGCAGGTATGCCGTACAGAAGCGGCAGTGGATGAGGAAGACGGGGTCAAGATATGCAATCTGGGCAGCCGGAAGTACATCCTTTGCAGCAGGTAGGAAGTCTCAGCCCTTGCGGAATCTGTTGACAAGTGCGAACAGTACAGTGATCAGCAGCAGCACTGTGGTCACGATGCGGAAGCCTATCATGGTCGAGCCTATGGATATTTCAAAAGGATACATGGAGTCAAGGAGGCATCCGAGATCCCATACTGCGGAGAATATCGTAAGGCACGTCATGAAGAACAGCAGATTGTTCATTCTTTTGTCCGCTGCCTCCTCGCGTCTTTGGTTCTCCTGAAGGAGCATGTGCTGCATCTCGTTTTTGTCCCTGACGATGTCAAAGGCATCGTCCATGTGCGACATCATTCCGCACGGAAGGAAATTGTATGATATTTTCGGGAAGCAGTATTCTCTCTCAAATTGTATGAATTCATCCTTGAGATTGTGCAGATTGCTGCCTTTTTTCCTGAAAAGGGTGTTGAGCCGGAACAGGTAGAATTTCCGGAAAAGGCAGTAGAGGTATATCTTTCCGAAGTAGTCTGTCTCCCAGTTTGTGATCAGATATTCCTTAGTGGATCCCGAGAGGATGGTGAAGGTGTCGAACAGGGCCAGGGCTGTCCAGTTGTTGAAAATCGAGATTTTGGACGACTGGATGGTGGAGCCGAAATATTCTTTCGAACTGCTCATGAAGTCGTCGCCGTTGTAAGAGCCTTCCCTGGTCAGGGTGCCTGCCTCGAACAGCCTGCGGTCCAGCTCGTCTGCCCCGGATGGGTACTCGTCAGTGGCGAGAATGTGGAACAGTTTGAATTTATTGCCGTTCTCCATAAGAAACGGATACCCCGTTGTGACCGTACCGTCGTAAGATCCCCGGGATGTAGTGGAGTAAGGCCCTCTCAGGCACTCGTAGACCTCACATATCGGGTGGATGACGGCATCCGTGAATCCGCCCAGAGTGTCAGGGTTGTAGTAGCAGATGTTCCGCAGAGTACCGAGGGCGGCGGTAAGATCGCTGAACTGAACATTGCGGTGGACAGTCTTTATCGAGAATACAACTATGTTGAAAGGGAATATGTACAGATGCAGGTCGCCTGCCTCGAAAGAGTATTCGTGACCGTTTACCTGGATTGTGAGTCCTGTCATGCGGCTTCTGCGGAAAACCTGTATCCCGTTACTGTCTCCGCATCCTGAGATGAAATCGATGAAGTCACTGTAATAAAAATCCTTCATCTCGTCTGTCTCTTCCCGGGTGCATACAGCTTCGTTCCATCCTGCCGGAAGACAGTCCTGGGACAATCTCTTTCCATACCTCCTGTCCGATGTGAAGAACCCGCACAGGAACGCTCTGCTTTCTGAAACAATCATGGTCGTTTGTATCGTGCTACAAAGGCATAAAAGTAGAGTTTTTTAATTATCTTTGCAAGGCTATGAAAGATTTTTTACTGCATCAATATACCCGGGAGGACCGTCAGCGGATAGAGAGTGTGTTTGACAGGGCCTGTGCCGGATATCCGTATACACTTGCTCATGCTGTGACCGGTATAGTCCGCGAGATGTCCCTGGAGCATTATTCCAAGGCGATGAACTATACCCTGGATTTCTTTGAGACGGCATCCCAGTACATATCCGTCATCCTGTTCGGGATGCTCCGCAAGCGGGCTCTGGAGAGCGGGACAGTGGACGAGTCGCTGCTCAAAGTGATCAGGAAGATAGATGACAAGCGGCCCCTCTCGTTCGGAGACTGGTGCAATGATATCCTGGCACCGCTGGCTTCTGCTGCATCCAAACTGCTGGCGGACAATCCGCTGTGCGCATCGCTGTGGAATGTGCTGCGTCCTAAGCACAATGTGTTTCTCGGAGGAAAGTCGGCTCCGGGTATCGTACAGATACGTAATGAGTACAAGGGGCACAGCACCACTTTGTCGGAGGAGATATACAAAGGAGTGGTCTATACCATGGAACCACGGCTGATAGAGTTGCTGGAGGCCCTTTCCCCATTGGCTTCCGCGGAATATTTCGCGGCTCCATGGGGCGGTGGGGAGGTCATCAGTCTTAAGGGTGATGTTCCTGCGGTTTCCGAGCATTCTCCAGGGATTCCTGCCGGACATTACTGTATTTATACCGGTGGAGAACTTTTTTTGGACCTGTTCCCTTTAATATATTGCGATGAGAACGGCTTTATATACGTATTCCAGTCGCTTATCAACGAGGAAACCTCCCACATATCCACCAACGAGAGTGCTGTAAGAAAGGTTACGGATGTCTTCAATGATGAGTTTGATGCCTATATGCAGGCTGTGTCGCCGTCGTTTGACATATCTGATACGCTGAACTGGGATGAGTGGGTGGCCCTTCTGCACGCCGAGTCGGCCGGTTTTCTCCGCAGAGTGTACAATGAGAAGAAATACAACAAGGAACTTTTTGTGGAGAGAATGCAGCTGACGGCGGAGCTGGAGAGATTTCAAGGAGGGGAAGCCGTGCTGTTCCCTTTGTTGGGCGAGGCCGGACAGGGTAAGACTAATCAGTTGTGCCACTGGACAGAGACTCTGATGCAGAGGGGAGAGGCCGTGTTGATCATGAGCGGTTCGGATTTCTCTATGGTCAGTCTGGAGGACAAGATGCGCAGGGTGGCCGGGGCTTCTCCGCGCAAACCCGTATCCAAGATAATGGACGCGCTGCACAAGTGCGCCTTGGAGAAAGGCAGAACCGTTACGGTGTTCATAGACGCTGTCAACGAATGTCTGCGCTACAGCGGCTCTGATTCAGAGGAAAACGGGCCGTTGGATCTGTACAACAGCCTATGTTCGGTATTCTGTGCCGGTGGATATACTCAGTTCAAGGTGCTGTTCACATGCCGCAGCTATACGTGGAAGAATGTGATCTATCCGGTGGCATCCAGGCAGCCGGCCGGACTTTTCCATGACCGTGGCGAGGACAGCGATACTGCCGTCAGGGGATTCACTCAGGAAGAGGCGGAGAGGGCTTATGCCATTTATGGCGAGCTGTATCAGATGCGTACTCCGTACAGAGAGCTGTCCAAAGGCAGCATTATCCGTCTGAGGGATCCGCTGGTGCTGAAGATAGCCTGTACGGACTATCTGGGCCGGAGGCTGCCGGAGAAGATGCACGATTACAGTTCCCTGAGCCTGTTTCACAGGATGTTCGAGGACATAGCCTCGTCCTATGCCGGGAACCGTCAGAAGGAGATACTGCTCGTCATGGCCGAGTATTTTCTTAAGAGCTATGAGAGTGGAGTTCCGGTTGACTCTATATCTTTCAAGGAGCTGCGTCACGCTGAAGACGGCCCTCTGGCGCATCTGTCGGAACTTATATTCAAGGAAGACGGGACATCCGTTGCCTATGGAGAACTTCTCAACAAGCCCGAGCGTCCTGTCCTTAGGTATGTCGAGAATGAACATGATGACCAGGGAGGCAGGATACAGTTTATCTACGAGAGGTTTCTGGAATATATGCTGGCTCTGGTGTATTACAGGGCCGAAACGGAACAATCAGGCGGGAAGGCATTGCCGGTAGGCAGACTGGTGGAGACTGTGTCCAGGGCGCATACCAATGAGGTCTTTATGGGAGCCATGCGCAATGTGCTGATAATGGACTATGTCAAGACCGGGAGCAGTGATACGCTGCTTGATCTAGCCGCGCATTATGGAGAGGATTACAATATAACGGCCATAGTCAATGATGCCGTCAGCGTGCTTGTTGGAGAAAATTATGAGGAAGAACTCTTCAGCCTGGAGGAGGATTTGCTCTCCGGCTCACCCGACTGTACAAAAACGCAGGTGATGGAGTTCAATGCGCTGAGTAAGGCTATACAGGGTAATAAGGCTACGGAAGAAACGATAGCGCGTTATCGGGAGCTATCGGCTGTCCTGGCACCGACTCTGAAACTGCGTCAGCTGGCCGCTGTCACCCTGCTTAACGGTATATTCCTGACGGACTACTACAACGAGGCGGTGTACAGCCGTGATCCCTTCTCCCTTCTGTGGCGGCTTCTGGATGACCCGGTGTCCGAAGTGCGCAATGACGCCTGCATGTACTCCTACTATATATCAAGAAAAGACAAGACATTGAACAATACGCAGCTGCGTGAGAACATCTCGTCTGTGATAGTGGACAGGATGTATGGTGAGATCCGTTCCAGGTCATTGATCGGCGGTGTGACCGGAAAGGACGTGCGTTCCAGAACAGTTACATTTCTGGAGGTCGGCACCAGGCTCAATGCCCTGCTTATCATAGATGCCCTGCTTTCAGGTGATGCCGGAAGACGTGCGGAGGTGGCGCCTATGCTTGACCGGACAGTCGGCATATTCCGTTATATGACGTGGAATTTTCGGCTGGTGAAAGTCCTGATGCCGTTTTTCTCGGTGATACTGAGGCGGCAGCTTACGTTCCAGGCGGCTTATGTCAACAATGTCATAGAGTATCAGTCTTTTTGGGATGACAGCGTGGTGCCGCTCCGCAGTGTCTCGTCGGAGTGGAGCCGCGAGGACCTGAAGGATGTGCTCGGTACTCTGTTCAATTATTCGCGGTATTACAGCAAGGGATTGCCGGTCCCGGACTTCGGCGTCCATCTGCCGAAGATAATAGCCGCATACCGTACCGGAGACAGTTTTACGTATCTGGCTCTGGAAAGGCTGCTTGTCGTCAACGGGCTCTGTGACATCGGGATAATGTATCCTGTAACGGAAGCGATGTCTACCCCGGAGTTCGCACAGACCCAGTGGTACGACTATTCCCGTATGTCCATGATCTATGTACTCTATCAGCTGGGCTTGAAGTCGGAGGTATTCCCGGACGCTCTGTGGGAGGTGACCGGCCGGTGGTGCGTGGAGTGGACCAGACGGTGCCGGGGATATTTCAAGGCACGCAACAGTCATAAGGCCAATCCCATGCAGTTGTATAAGCGGAACGTGATGACCTGGTATGCGATGATTTTCAGTGCGCGTCACCCTGGCTGTTCCGCAGAGGACATACGTGCAGGTATACCTTTGTTCTATGAACTTCTGGATGAGGCGATAGACAACAGGGACAAAGAGCTGCTGGTGCATCTTATAGACAACATATCTGAACTGGTGTCCGACTCAGGCTATATTGATACTGCCCTCGAACTGCTCCGGTACATACTCGTGCGTATAGATTCCGTGAAGATAATGGAGGAGATGGACAACCGTGCCGACCTCAGGTATCCGTCCACGTCGGAGGATATAGTGTCGCTCGTGGGCAAGCTGCTCGGAACGGCGAAAAATTATTTCCCTGCGGAGGTGGACAGTTTCCTGAAGAAGGATATAGTGGGCCTGAAGTTCCCCGGAATAAGCAGATACCGTGAGGACATACTCAACTACAATCCGGGTGGGGAGACCCTGTCCGACCTGTTCACGCACAAGTTCGGCAACTTCCTGATATGGTCCTTGGTCAATGAGGAGGCCGTGGATGAATTTGCCTATGAGGCGATGTGCGCCGCCACGGATGCTCCGGACTGTATCAATTGGTTCAATCAGGTGGTACGGATATTGTTCAGGCATCTGTTTAAAGTGAGAATATGAGAAATGTAATGATATCGGTGTGTCTCGCACTCGTACTTACGGGTGTGGCCTGCTCCGCAGAGGGTCTGTCGGAAAATGAGGTTAGGAATATGAAGATAATAGCTCATAGAGGTGGCTCCTCCTTAGGGAACGAGAATACTTTGTCATGTATAGCGGCCGGTATGGCCGCCGGAGCGGATATGGTGGAAATAGACGTGCATCAGACGGCTGACAGCGCGCTGGTGGTGTGTCATGATATGACAGTTGACCGTACAACTGACGGCAAGGGCCGTATAGAGGACCTGACATTGGCGCAGATACGCTCGCTGAGGATTGTCGGTGAGGACGGTTCCCTGACGGACGAGCATATCCCTACGCTGGATGAGGTGCTGGACCTCATAGACGGCAGATGCGGCCTTCTGCTGGAGGTGAAGCGCCGCAAGCATCAGTATGAGGGGATAGAGGAACGTGTGGTGGAGGCCCTGGAAAGGCACAATGCCGTAGGATATACAGTAGTGCAGTCTTTCAATGACCGTGTGATAGAGACAGTTCACCGGCTTAACCCTGAGATACGGGTGGAAAAGCTTCTGTTCTGCCGTGTACTTGGCCTGCCTCTGATATTTGACGGCACGTTCACGTCTTTCAGTTGGGATAAATACGGATATGTCGCTTCATTCAATTTCTATCACGGTTTCATAAACCGCAGGCTGCTCGATGAGATTCATGAGCGCGGCAAGGAAGTGAAAGTGTGGACGGTCAATGATGAGAGGTCGTTCCCGAAGCTACCTGTGGACGGAGTCATAACCGACTGTCCTGATAAATTCTGACAGCCGGTTTCGCGGCAGGGACAGAGACTGACAGTGAGTCTCCGCTGCTGTCAACGTCCACTTTTATCCTGTCGCCTTTCTTGATGCCGGACAGTATGAGTTCGGCCAAGGGGTCTTCAAGGTATTTCCTCAGTGCTCTTTTGAGCGGCCGGGCTCCGTAAGCCGGGTCATAGCCTTTGTCGCACAGGAACTCCTTGGCCATGCGTGTCAGGCTTATGCTGTATCCGGCTTCTGATACCTTCCTGTACAGTCCGGCCAGCTCCAGTTTCAGGATTGCGGCCATGTCGCTGCGGGACAGACTGTTGAAGTATACGGTCTCGTCCAGCCTGTTGAGGAACTCTGGTGTGAAGGTTCTTCCCAGGGCCTTGTCAATCAGAGTCTTGTGCAGCCGCTCGGGGTCGTCACCGCTGCCGCTGTATCCGATGCCACGGCCGAAATCCTTTATATCGCGGCTGCCTATGTTGGAAGTCAGTATGATGACCGTGTTGCGGAAGTCCACCAGGTGTCCGTTGCTGTCGGTGAGCCGTCCCTCGTCCAGTATCTGGAGCAGGATGTTGAAGATGTCGGGGTGGGCTTTCTCGATCTCGTCCAGCAGCACTACCGAGTATGGTTTCTGCCGCACTCTCTCGCTCAGCTGTCCCCCGTCGTCGTACCCGACGTATCCCGGAGGAGCCCCGAGAAGCCGGCTGACGGATATCTTTTCCATATATTCGCTCATGTCCAGGCGGATAATGGCGTCCCGGCTGTCGAAAAGCCGCTCGGCAAGCGTCTTGGCCAGATGGGTCTTGCCGACCCCGGTCGGTCCCAGGAAGAGGAATGAACCGATGGGTCTGTCGGGGTCTTTCAGCCCCGCGCTGTTGCGCTGGATGGCTTTGACGACCAGCTCTACTGCCTTTTCCTGGCCTATGATGCTCCTGAGCAGGGCCGGCCGGAGTCCGTGGAGTCTGGATGCTCCTGATAAGGACATCTTATTAATAGGTATTCCGGTCATATTGGAGACAGTCCTCAGGATGTCGGATTCTTTGACGGATACAGGACTCTTGGAATGATTTCTGACAGCGTTGTCCGTGATGCGGTCCATCTCGCTCTCGTGTTCCTGCTCCATCCTCAGAAGCTTCACTCCCATGTCGAAATCACTGCTCCTGAGGCAGTCTCTTTTCATGTCACGTATGTCCTTAAGGCTGTCACCTATAGCTTTCAGTTTCGCCGGAGGCATGCTGTGTCCCAGATAGGCTGCCGCTCCTGCCTCGTCCATTACGTCGATGGCCTTGTCCGGCTGGTTTCTGTCCGTGATGTATCTTCCGGACAGAGTGATGCAGGCCCTGACAGCCTCGGGAGTGTAGATTACGTTGTGATATTGCTCGTAATGTGTTTTCAGGCTATTGAGTATCTGCAGCGTCATGCTCTCCGACGGTTGCTCCACGGATATTTTCTGAAATCTTCTGGCCAGCGCTCCGTCTTTCTCGATGATCTTACGGTACTCGTCCGAGGTTGTGGTTCCGATGCACTGGAACTCTCCTCTGGAAAGGGCCGGCTTCATGATCGCCGCCGCGTCCATAGTGCCTCCTCCGCCTCCTGCGCCCACGATATTGTGGATCTCGTCGATGAACAGGATGATGTCCGGGTTGCTGCGTGCTGAGTCCAGAATCCTCTTCAGTCTTTCCTCAAAATCCCCGCGGAATTTAGTGCCGGCGACTATGGCGCCCATATCCAGGGAGATTATCCTTTTGCGAAGCATACATACCGGGACATTTCTGTCTGCGATGCGCATTGAGATGCCCTCGGCTATCGCGGTCTTGCCGACACCCGGCTCTCCGACTATCAGTGGGTTGTTTTTCTTTCTTCTGCAGAGTACGCTTATGGCCCTGTCTATCTCTCTGTCCCTTCCGATGACAGGATCCAGCAGCCCATCCTCCGCAGCGGCTGTCAGGTCGTATCCGAACCGGTCCAGGATATCTCCTTCGGGCTCCGGTAATCCGTCTTCCAGATCGTCGGCCTCGATGTCACCGTATCCGCTCTCTCCGGCTTCCGGCGCATCTTTGGCGTATCGGCTCATCCGGCTGAAATCAAGTCCCAGATCGTGCGCTATGCGGGAGAATAAGGATGTGCCTTCCTTGAGAATGACGCTTAAAAACACCATGGTGTCGGGAATGTGCCCGGCCTCTGGCATCTTGATTATGGATGCGGCGGTGTCGGCGACATGCCGGAGCTCTGGACTGACGCTTACATCTTCGGATACATTGTAGGGGATGGAGTACCCTTTGTCCAGACGGTCCAGAATCATGGCCTTGATGCGTTGAAGGGACAGTCCGTTCTCTTCCAGGAAGCGGCATGCCTCATTGTCCTCCTGCCGTATCATCCCGAGTATGAAGTGTTCTACGGTGATGGTTGTCCAGCCTGTCTTTACGGCTTCTTCGCCGGCATACCTGAAGATGGCGTTTACTTTCTCGACCTCGTTCATGTGCTTTTAAATTTCAAGGCCCTAAAATAATCAATATTTGAAAAATATTTCGTATTTTAGCGTTTTGTTTTGGAAATACATGATAAGATGGAAAATGAAGAAATAAATCAGGGCAGGATCGTGCAGGTGGATATCGAGACGGAGATGAAGACAGCGTATATCGACTATTCGATGTCCGTTATCGTGGCGCGTGCCCTGCCTGATGTGCGGGACGGTCTCAAGCCGGTCCATAGGAGAGTATTGTATGGAATGAACGAACTTGGCCTGACATCCGGAGGCCAGCATAAGAAGTCGGCCCGTATAGTCGGTGAGGTACTGGGTAAATACCATCCTCATGGAGACTCGAGTGTCTATGACGCTATGGTCCGGATGGCCCAGGACTGGAGCATGAGATATATGCTGGTGGACGGCCAGGGTAACTTCGGCTCGATAGACGGGGACTCGGCTGCGGCCATGCGTTATACCGAGGCACGTTTCCGCAGGCTGGCGGAGGAGTGCCTGGAGGATCTGGACAAGGATACCGTGGATTTCACACCCAACTTTGACGAGACTCTGAAAGAGCCGGTAGTGCTGCCTTCCAAGGCTCCGCTGCTGCTTCTCAACGGCTCGTCCGGTATCGCTGTCGGAATGGCGACCAATATGGCTCCGCACAATCTGGGTGAGGTCGCCGATGCCATCTGCGCATATATAGACAACAACGACATCACCGTGGACGAGCTTATGCATTATATAAAGGGGCCTGACTTCCCGACCGGAGGCATTATTCAGGGTATATCCGGCATAAGGGATGCCTTTGAGACCGGACGCGGGCGCATAGTGGTGCGCTCCAAGACGGAGATAGAGGTGCAGCCGTCAGGCCGCGAGGTGATCGTGGTGACCGAGATCCCCTATATGGTGAATAAGAGGGAGATGATAGAGAATATCGCCAGACTGGTGGAGGATAAGAAGATAGACGGTATCGCCTATATCAACGACGAGAGTGACCATAAGGGTATGCGCGTGGTCATCAAGTTGAAGATGGGAGCGGTGGCCAATGTTGTGCTGAATACTCTCTTCAAGCTCACCTCGCTTCAGTCCAGTTTCTCGGTAAACAATATCGCTCTTGTGGACGGACGTCCCAGACTGCTCAATCTCAAGCAGCTGATAAAGTATTTCGTGCGTCACCGTCACAACGTGGTGGTGCGCAGGGCCCAGTTCAATCTGGCGGAGGCCCGCAAGCGTGAGCATATACTGGCCGGTCTGCTTAAGGCGATTGATATCATAGACGAGGTGATAGCCTTGATACGTGCGTCCAGAAGCCGTCAGGATGCCCGTGACGGTCTGTGTGAGAAGTTCGGTTTCTCCGAGATACAGGCCGGAGCCATTGTCGAGATGAGACTCGGTCAGCTTACCGGCATGGACCGGGAAAAGCTCCGGGCTGATTATGACGCAGTGGTGGCCCTTATTCAGGAACTGACGGCATTCCTGGCGGATGAGTCGCTCCAGTATGCGCTGATTAAGAAGGAGACTCAGGAACTCAAGGAAAAATACGGCGATCCGAGACGTACCGAGATAGTACCTTCAGCCGATGAGTTCAATCCCGAGGACTTCTACGCCGACGAGGATGTGGTCATCACCATTTCCCATTCGGGTTACATAAAGAGGACTCCTCTGGCCGAGTACCGTCTGCAGAACCGCGGAGGTGTGGGCTCCAAGGGCAGCACTACCAAGGATGAGGACTTCATAGAGCATATCTATGTGGCCAATACCCACAGCACCATGCTGTTCTTTACCGACAAGGGCAAGTGCTACTGGCTGAAGGTGTACGAGATACCCGAGGGGACCAAGACATCGAAAGGCCGCGCTATACAGAATGTGATCAATATTGAGCCGGATGACCACGTCTGCGCTTACCTCAATGTCGGCAACCTGAATGATGAGGAGTATATCAACAGCCATTATATCGTGCTCGCTACCAAGCGCGGTACGATAAAGAAGACTCTGCTGGAGGCCTATTCCCGCCCCCGTCAGAAAGGAGTCAACGCTATTACCATAAAGGAAGGCGACGGACTGCTTGAGGCGGTGCTGACCGACGGAGACAATGATATCCTGCTGGCGGCCAGAAAGGGCAAGTGCGTGCGCTTCCATGAGTCTCAGGCCCGTTCCATCGGCCGTACGGCGGCCGGTGTGCGCGGCATAAGCATCGAGGATGACGATGAGGTGATAGGTATGGTCTGCGCCAGGAATGTGAAGGAAGGGGAGGCTGCTCTCGGTGACATACTGGTGGTCAGCGAGAACGGATTCGGCAAACGCTCTCCTCTGGAGGACTACAGGATTACCAGCCGTGGTGCCAAGGGAGTCAAGACCATCAACATCACAGACAAGACAGGTGAGCTTATAGCCGTCAAGATGGTGTCTGATGACAATGACCTTATGATTATCAATAAGTCAGGTATTACTATCCGCGTTCCCGCATCCGACATAAGGGTGGCCGGCAGGGCTACACAGGGGGTTAAGCTTATCAACCTCCGTGAGGGCGATGTCATTGCTGCTGTCTGTGTCGTGAACAAGAGCGAGGAGAAGGTACAGGAAAATGGAGAAGAAATGTAATCACTAAATAAAAACTATTTAATTAAAGTCATGAAACAGATTTTATTGACCGTTGCAATGCTGGCAGTTACTCTTACCGCCGGAGCACAGAACAAAGATCAACTGCTGTCTTCCATAGAGAAGGCCGAGGCTGCCACTCAGAATGAGAAGAAAGCATCGAATCCCAATACATGGATTAAGTACGGAGATGCACTCACAAAGGCGTTTGTAGAGCTGGTAGGACCTGATTACCGTCAGGGCTGGGATGCGACGACAGTCGCAATGTTCAATATGCAGCAGCCGCTCTCCAGCGAGCAGGTGCAGATTGGAGGAGTGCCTTATCAGGTAGATCACTACGAGTGCCGTGATCTGTATTTCAATCTTAACACCATGATTCTTGATGCAGTCATTATCACCAAGCCTATTTCTGATGATAATCTGCTTGCTGAAGCCCGTGACGCATATCTCAAAGCAGCCGAACTGGATGTGAAAGGCACCAAGAAAAAGGCAATTACGGACAAGCTCATCAATATTCGTGATAGATTCGCGGAGTATGCCATCAGCAACAGTAATGTAGGGAATCCTCAAGTGGCGGCAGAATATTTTGAAGGCTCTCTTTCTTGTAGTGACAATCCTGTGGTCAATACGATAGATACATTGATGTTGTATAATACAGGTTTGATGTACAATATCGTAGGAGATAATGCCAAAGCTAGAAAGTATTATTCACAGTGTGTGGAACTTGGTTATGACAACAATGGAGAAGTGTCATCGTCGCTGGCTTCGATACTTATGGCTGAAGGAGACATCGAGGGAGCGAAGGAGTGCCTCAACGCTGCTTTCCAGAAATATCCTGGCAGCCAGTCGGTACTCGTGACACTGATCAACCTCTATATTGAGTCCAACGATGACCCTCAGAAGGTCCTTGATCTGATAAAGGCAGCTCAGAATAACGAGCCGGACAATGCTACTCTTGTGTATGCCGAGGGTAATGTCTACTTTAATATGGGACAGCCCGAGAAAGCAATTGAGTGCTATTACAAGTCGTTCGAGATGGATCCTACTTATGTTTATGGTATCTATGCGGTAGGTAACGCTTATTTTGAAATGGCTGTTGACGTACAGGATGAAATGGGACAGCTGGATCTCCGTGATGTCGAGAACTATGAAAGGCTTCTTGCGGAGTTCGAGCAGGATCTGATGAATGCCATCGAGCCCCTTGAGAAGGCTTTTTCCATGACAGATGACCAGGATGTTAAGATTGCATCTGCCGCAGCCCTGAAACAGATATATTTCCGTTTCCGCGACAAGGATCCCAAGTTCGCCGAGCAGCATGCAGTATATGAGAAATTCCTCAATGACGCAGGCATTGTCGAGTAGTAAGGTTATATAAGTACAAAAATAGCGGGAGGCTGCTCCGATATGTCGGGACGGCCTCCGTTTTTTATGTCAGTCAGTAATCAGCCCTGTTGTCTGATGTTTCTGGTCAGTTGTTGAACAAGTTTTGAGCCGGAGATAAATTCGCTGGCGATGACCCTTAGAACCGTGTATGCGGGTACGGCTATCAGGATGCCGAAGATACCGCTGATCTGTCCTGCCAGCAGGATGACGATGAATATCTCCAGCGGGTGGGCCTTTACGCTGTTGGAATAGATTAGCGGCTGGAATACGTAGTTGTCTATGAACTGTGTGACGATGAAGATGGCCAGGATAATAATCAGGAACAGCAGCAGAGGCATCTCCACGCCGTTGTTGATATGGTATATGAGTCCCATCAGTACGGCCAGGATGTCTCCGATGAGGGGTCCCAGGTATGGGATGATGTTGAGTATGCCTGACGCGAAAGCCACGACTATGGCCAGTCTGGGGTCTATCTTGGCGATGAATACAAGGCCTATGCTGTTGAGCGCGGCAACGAACAGGGACTCGAGGGATATTCCGACAAAATAGCGCGATAGCAGGGTGTTGATGGATTTGACGGCTCTGCGGACTTTGTCTTCATATTTGTCCGGAACTATAGATGACAGTGTGTCGGATATCAGGCCGTTCTCCATGAGCAGGAAAAACGCAATGAATATGACAGAGAATACTGCAATGCCGAAATTGGCAATGAACGAGGCCAGTGAGACAATGATATTGGAGAATGTATTGAGATTGATGAAATCCTTTACGTAGTTGAAGAGGTATACTTCAATCCTGAAGTCCGGGTCTACTGAGGGGATGGATTTTGTGATGAACTCGTTGAGTCTATCCAGAGGTTCGTATACCTGATTGCCTAATCCGCTTAGATTCATGCTGTTGACAAGCTGTACGAATTGACCTATCATAGGGGCCAGCAGCAGGAACAGGGACAGGCAGATGCAGATGATCAGAGCCAGTGTAAGACCTGATGCCAGCCATCTTGGAAAGTGGAAATTCTTGATCTTTATGCGGGTCAGGGCCCGTACTACCGGTTTGCCTATGAGGGCTACCACTACGGCGACAGCTATATAAAGCAGCACTGTCCGGAAATACCAGCCCAGAAACAGTATGATAGCCGTAGCTCCAGCTATTATGAGATATTTTGCCAGTTTGTCCATTGTATGTGGATTATTGTTACAAAAATAAAAAAGTTCCGGCAGAATTCAACTCTGCCGGAACTTTTATCTCAAGAGAAATCTGTTATTCAACTGTGGTCGTCTCCTCCTGTCTGGGCTGAGGCCTCTCACTTCCTACGGCTACATTGATGGTGCGTCCCATGTATTCTGTACCGTTGAGAGCCTCAATGGCTTTCATGCCTTCTTCCTCAGACATTTCTACGAAACCGTAGCCTCTTGATCTTCTGGTCTCTTTATTGACTATGATTCTGGCTGAGGAAACTTCCCCGTAGGGTGTAAACAGTGATGTCAAATCCTCTTTCCTGACTCTGTAGTTCAGGTTAGATACAAAGATGTTCATGTGCAGTTTGGTTATATTTTCCCTGCAAAGTTATTAAAATTAATCCTTTTACCAAAGAAAAAACGCAAACTGCCGAAAAATGCGGCTTATTCGTGCCCGTAGCTGCTGCCGTCAAAGCAGTGCGTGCATATCATCTCCTTGGGGAGTCCTATCGCGGAGACAAGATTCTCTATGGAGTTGAATTTCAGGGACGCCACATTGACTTCCTTCTTGATGTAGTCTACCATGGCGGCATATTCCGGAGTGTCGTTGCGGACGTATTTGCCTAGATTTTTGTCGTGAGCGCCCTCGTTCTTGAGTATGAAGCGGCGGGCTATCAGTTCCAGCGGTGTCCTGGACTCGGAGAAGTTGATGAACTCGCAGGGATATACCAGAGGAGGACAGCTTATGCGCACATGAACTTCCTTTGCTCCGTAGTCATAGAGGTTGCGGACATTGTTGCGCAGCTGGGTGCCTCGGACGATGGAGTCGTCGCAGAAGACCGGTTTGTGGTTCTTGAGTATGGCTCCGTTGGGTATCAGTTTCATCTTGGCTACCAGGTTTCTTCTCTCCTGGCTGGTGGGAGTGAAGCTGCGGGGCCAGGTGGGGGTGTATTTTACGTAACCGTTGCGGAATGGTACGCCTTTTCCGTCAGAGTATCCTATGGCCATGCAGGTCCCGGAGTCGGGAATCGAGCATACGGTGTCCATCTCTGAATCATCCTCCTGAGCCAGTTTGTATCCCAGTTTGTAGCGGACCTCGTCCACGTTGATGTTCTCGTAGGAACTGGCCGGATAGCCGTAATAAATCCACAGGAAGGAGCAGATCTGCATCTTTTTCTTGGGCTTTACTATCTGCTCGAACCCGTCGGCCGTCAGTTTTACGGCCTCGCCCGGGCCAATGATGTATTCTTCCTTGTATCCGAGATTGGGAAACGCACAGGTCTCGGATGTCACTGCATGGGCCAGTTCTTTCTCACCGTTCTCGTCCACTGCCTCTTTCCGGCCGATAATCAAGGGAGTCCTTCCATAAAGGTCTCTGCTGGCTATGATGCAGTTTTCGGTCATGATGAGGAAGGAGCATGAGCCTTTGATCTTCTGCTGTACAGACTCAATGCCTTCATCAAACGAGGCTGAGCAGGTGATGATCTGGGCTATCAGTTCAGTGGGATTGGTCTTTCCGGAACTCAGTTCGGTAAAGTTCTTGTTCTGGGAGAGCATTTCTTTCTCCAGAGAGTCTATGTTGCATATCTTGCCGACGGTGACGATGGCGAACCGTCCCAGATGCGAGTTGACAACAATAGGCTGGGCGTCAGTGTCGCTGATGACACCTATGCCGATATTTCCGGTATATTTGGAAAGATCGTCCTCAAATTTCACTCTGAAATAAGAGTTTTCCAAAGAATGGATGTCCCTGGCGAAGATGCCGTCACCGTTGTAGACCGCCATACCGCCCCTGCGGGTACCGAGATGCGAGTGATAGTCTACTCCGTAGAAGAGGTCGTTTCTGCATTTTTTTGTGGAGATGACTCCGAAAATTCCTCCCATAGATGTGTGTCGTTAAATTATGCCCGCAAATATACCGCGTTTCCGTGACTTTGTGCAATAAAATTTATGTTTTTTGGAATCCGCATTATAAGTTGCTGATAGTGGCGTTTATGCGTATGAAAAGCTCTATGGCCAGCTCCAGGAGACGGCCTGGAAGTGCGAGTATGACGTTGGCGGTATCCTGAATAATCAGGACTGCGGGTATGAGCAGCATCGCGATGCTCACTATCGGGGAACAGAGCAGGTTGGCCAGCAGGGAGTAGAACGCGAATGTCCCGAAGTGCAGCAGGATTATGGGAGCGGTGGTTGCCTGGCAGGCGATGGTCATGGCGCAGGCGTCGGCGATCCGTCCCGATATTCTGTTCCGGGTCTTTACTATGGCCCGGAGGTGGGGAAATATCAGGAAGATCGCGGTCATCGCCGCATAGGATAGCTGAAAGCTGATCCCTGACGGTGCGGACGGGTCTGCTACGGTGATGATGATTGCGCTTAGAGACAGTGCGTTAAGGCCGTTGCGCCGTCTGCCTGCCAGGACTCCGGCCTCATAGATGCTGAACATCACGGCCGCTCTGAGTATTGACACGCCGCATCCGGTGAATATGGTGAAAGCCCATAAGGCCGCGATGATGACAGTGGAACGGATGCGTTTGGTCGTCGGGGAGTTCCCGACCAGTGCAAGCAGCTTCAGCAGCAGGCCGTAGAGCAGTCCCAGATGCATCCCTGACAGGGCCAGCAGATGAATTGCACCGCTCTGCCGGAAACTTTCCTCTATTCCGGGTGGTATCTCGTCCTGATATCCGTATGCCAGGGCTTTCACTACAGCGCGTATCCGGGCCATATCTTCGGAAGGCATGGCGGAGTCAATGGCAGCGGAGAATTTCCATCTCAGCCTTGCCGGAAGCGTCCGCAGGGGGGGAGTGCCGTTCTTCAGAACTTCCAGGGAGGAGTTTCTTCCGAAAAAGCAGGTGTAGAAGACACCCCTCTCTTCCATGTATCTCCGGTAATCGAAATCCCCGGTGAAATTTTCCACTCTGGAACATCTTACGGTGGCATTCACGGTGTCTCCGGGCATCCATACCGTCGTGTCCGGGATATTATATATAATGGTGTTCTCGTTTCCCAGGGACAATTCCAGAAATGGTCTGCCGGATGAGGACCGCCCTCCGTCGGTGATGATGCCCCGGATGCGGATGCTCCGGCAGTCTCTCAGCCTCGAGCTCCGCACGTCGGGGCGCATTGTCTCCATGCAGGAGTATCCCGAGACTCCCAGCATATAGAAAACCAGGATGCTCAGCCGGGGATATTTTATGCAGGGAAGCAGCATTACGGCTGAAAGTGCTGTCGTGGAGAGGGCTATGGCCGCCGGTATCCATGAGCCGGCAGGGCAGCCGCTGCATAGACGGACCGCCGTCAGATTGCCTGCGACGAAGAGCGTCGCAGCCGTAAAAAGAAACATCTCCCTCCTCATGCTTTCTGCACATTTTCAGTATTTGACTGCAAGGTAATAATTGTTTAGGGAAATTCCTATTTTATGTATAACTTTGCAGGATTGTTGGAATAATTTTAACAAATAAAAATATTATGATAGTATTGGTAATCAACTGCGGAAGCTCATCGCTGAAGTATCAGGTCCTCGACATGAGGAGCGACAACGACTACACTCTTCTGGCCAAGGGCCTTGTGGAGAGAATAGGACTGGAAATGGGTGAGGTGACACACCGCCCTTCAGGCAAGGACAAACTGGTCATCTCCAAGCCTGTCCCCGATCATACGGAAGGTATCAAGTCAGTCCTGGGGCTTCTGACGGATCCCGGGCACGGAGTCCTGAAGTCTCTCGACCAGATAGAGGCCGTAGGTCACAGGGTTGCCCACGGCGGCGAGCTGTTCCCGGAATCCTGCGTGGTAGACGACAAGGTGATGGAGGGCATCAGGAGCCTGTGCGAACTGGCCCCCCTGCACAATCCCGCCAATCTGCTCGGCATAGAGGCAGTGAAGAAGTTGCTGCCCCAGGTGCCTCAGGTGGCGGTGTTCGATACATCGTTCCATCAGACCATGCCTGACTATGCATATATGTACGCTATCCCGTATGAGTGCTATGAGAAACTTCATGTGCGCCGTTACGGATTCCACGGAACCAGTCACAAGTTCGTGGCTCACAGGGCATGTGAGTTCCTCGGTATGGATATCAATGATTCTAGGATAGTGACCTGCCATCTCGGTAACGGTGGATCGGTGACCGCTGTGCTCAACGGCAAGTCTGTGGACACCTCCATGGGCTTTACTCCCGTAGAGGGTGTTGTCATGGGTACCCGCTGCGGCAACATCGATGCCGGTGCGGTGACTTACCTGCAGGATAAGCTGGGCCTCGACGTGGACGGCATCACCAAGCTGCTGAACAAGAAGAGCGGCTTTCTGGGTGTGTCCGGAGTCTCCTCGGACTGCCGTGACATAGTAAGCGCCTATGAGAACGGCAACTACAGAGCTGGACTTTCTCTCAATATGTTCTATCACAGCGTCCGCAAATATATCGGTGCCTACAGCGCCGTCATGGGCGGCCTGGACGTTATCGTCTTTACCGGCGGCATCGGTGAGAATGACTGCGAGGCCCGTAAGGAGATATGCTCGACCCTCGGCTTCCTCGGAGTGGATTTCGACGAGGCTGCCAACAAGGGTGTGCGCGGAGAGGACAAGCTCCTTACCAAGGCGGGCTCCAGGGTGAAGGTACTGACTCTCTCCACCAATGAGGAACTGGTGATAGCCCGTGATACCATGAATCTTACACGCAAATAACAAAATATCAACCTTATAAAATCATGATTACAAATTTTGAACAGATTTACGAACTTCTTCGTTCGAAGACCAGAAAGCGTCTGATCGCGGCCTGGGCCGTAGATGACCACACTATCACAGCAGCCTACAAGGCAGTGCAGCTCGGTATCGTAGATGCAACCCTCGTAGGTGATGTGAACATGATTAAGAAAGTATGCGAGGCCGAGAAGATTGACCCCACCGTATTTACCATCATCAACAATGACAATGAACTCGCCTCCATCGCACAGGCAGTCCTTATGGTACGTGAGGGACAGGGCGACATCCTGATGAAGGGTCTCTGCTCCACTGACAAGTACATGAGGGGTATCCTCAACAAGGAAAAAGGTCTGCTTCCTCCCAAGGCCGTTCTCAGCCACGTGTGCGTGCTGTCCAACCCCAATTACCACAAGCTCGTTGTCCTCGGTGACATGGCCGTGATACCTCTTCCTGAACTCAATCAGAAAGTCGCTATCGTAAAATATCTGGTCAACACCGCCAAGGCTCTTCAGATCGAGAAACCGAAGGTTGCCCTGCTCGCAGCTACCGAGCAGATGCTACCCGGTATGCAGGCCTGCGTGGATGCAGCCATCATCTCCAAGATGATTGACCGCGGACAGATTCCCGGATGCGTAGGCGACGGCCCTCTCGCCCTCGACGTGGCCATCTCCAAGGAGGCCGTCGAGATCAAGAAGCTCGTCAGCCCCGTGGCCGGCGACGCAGACTGTCTCCTCTTCCCCAACATCGAATCAGCCAACACATTCTACAAGGTCAACTCTCAGCTCTGCAAGGGCGTGAAACAGGCTGCCATCGTAGCCGGAGCCATGGCTCCCTGCGTGCTCTCAAGCCGTGCCGACAGCATAGAGACCAAGTTGAACTCCATCGCCCTCGCGGCCTTAACAGCTAAATAGTCCCGGGCATGGCGTATATATTGGCAATCAACCCCGGTTCGACATCGACCAAGATATCGCTCTTTGACGGGGCCAAGGAAGTATTTACCAAGACACTCAGACACTCTGCGGAGGAAATCTCCAAGTACGAGAACGTCATCGACCAGTTCAAGTTCCGTGAGGAGACCATCGTCAAGGCTCTTGAGGACAATGGCGTAAAGCTTGAGGACATCAAGGTGATAGTGGGCCGCGGCGGTCTGCTCAGACCTATTCCCTCGGGTGTCTATGAGGTCAATGAGGCTATGCTGAAGGATCTCAGCTCTGCCTGCTACGGTGAGCACGCCAGCAACCTCGGCGGTATCATAGCCAACGAGCTTGCTTCCAGAATCAAGGGGTGCAAGGCGTATATCGCCGACCCAGTGGTGGTGGACGAGCTCTGCGACGTTGCGCGTATCGGCGGTCATCCCATGTTTCCCAGGATATCCATCTTCCATGCCCTGAACCATAAGGCCATCGCGAAGATGTATGCCAGGGAGATCGGAAAGGAGTACGGTGATCTCAACCTGGTCGTAGTCCACATGGGCGGCGGCGTGTCCGTTGCGGCTCACAGCAAGGGCAAGGTGGTGGACGTGAACAATGCCCTCTACGGAGAAGGTCCTTTCAGCCCCGAGCGTACAGGCGGTATCGCGGCCATGCAGCTGGCCGATGCCTGCTACAGCGGCAAGTATACGCTGGCGGAGATGAAGAAGATCATCTCCGGCAAAGGCGGTGTGGTGGCCCACCTCGGTACCAACTCCTTTAAGGAGGTCGAGGACCGTGTGGCGGCAGGTGACAAGGAAGCCAAGCTCATAGCCGACGCATTCATATACAACGTGGCCAAGGCTATCGGCGGTATGGCAGCGGCCCTTTCCGGAAAGGTGGACGCCATCCTGCTTACAGGTGGCATCGCTTACGGCAAGGAGATGATGCAGCAGCTGGCCGACATGGTGTCGTTCATCGCTCCGGTGAAGGTATATCCCGGAGAGGATGAGATGGCTGCGCTTGCCGGCAATGCCCTCGCCGTGATGGAAGGACGCGAGGAAGTCAAGACATACTAAGCTCTTCCGGGGCGTATCTTCCGGGCCCTTATAAGGAAGAATATAAACAGACCTAAGGCAGCGGCTGTTCCTGTCAGGTAACTTACAGTTGCCGGCAAGAACAGCCCTCCTACATTATAGGGGGCTATCATGAAGTAGCATACGCAGACAAATGTCAGGAAGGTGGCCGGAATGGACATGATAAGGTGGTTCTTGCGGTTGTGGACCAAGTAGGCCGCTGCAGTCCACAGCACGACTGTGGCCAGCACCTGATTGCCTATGCCGACGTATTTCCATATGGTGGAGAAATCCACCTTGCAGAGGATAAATGCCACTACGAAGATGGGAACGGCTATGATGAGGCGGTTGCGCATGGGCTTCTGGTTGAACTTCAGTGCGTCGCCGATGGTGAGTCTCAGGCTGCGGAAGGCTGTGTCGCCGGAGGTGATGGGGCATACGACTACGCCGAGAATCGCTATGACGGCTCCGACCTGACCCAGCCACGACTGGCAGATCTCGTCTACCATGATGGCCGGAGTCTTGCCCGCGTCGGCTGCGGCGTTGAGGCCATCGGGTCCTCCGAAGTAGGCTATGGCGGCTGTAGCCCATATCATGGCCACTATGCCTTCGGCTATCATCGCTCCGTAGAATATGGGCCTGCCGTATTTCTCGTCAGTGATACAGCGGGCCATGATGGGACTCTGGGTGGAGTGAAAGCCTGAGATGGCTCCGCACGAGATGACTACAAAGAGCATCGGGATGAGGATGTTGGTCTCCGGGTTGGTGTGGAAGTTCCGGAAACTGTCCGCTGTCAGCTCAGTCAGCTGCAGGTCGCCGGAGAATCCCTTTACGAGCAGGGCTCCGGCTATGGCTATGGCCATGAAGAGCAGGACGGCTCCGAATATGGGATAGAGCTTGCCGATGATCTTGTCCACCGGGAGCAGGGTCGCTACTATGTAGTACGCGAATACGATGTAGAGCCAGATGCGCTTGTCCCAGCCGGTGAGGGTGTGCAGCAGGTCTGCCGGGCCGGTGACGAAAGAGACTCCGACGGCAATCAGTATGAAGGCCGAGAAGACAACGAGAAACTTCTTGACGCCCGGACCGAGGTATTTGCCGACCATGTCAGGCAGGCTCATGCCGTCATTGCGTACCGACAGCATACCTGAGAAAAAGTCGTGTGCAGCACCCATGAATATACAGCCTACTACTATCCAGATGTAGGCCACCGGACCGTAGGCCGCGCCGAGGATGGCTCCGAAGATGGGACCGAGGCCGGCTATGTTGAGGAACTGTATGATGAAGATCCTCCAGGGCTTCATTTCCTGGTAGTCCACGCCGTCGGCCAGCCTTTTGGCCGGGGTGGGACGGGCAGATGAGACTCCGAAAAATCTTTCCACGAACTTTCCGTAAGTGAAGTAGCCTATGATCAGGGCTGCGAGACATGCGATAAAAGTAATCATCGGTTGAGGAATTAAAAAACGGAGCAAAATTAAAATTATTCGTGGACATTTGTGTAATTTTGCGGCATGAATGCAAGAGTTCCTACCGAGTTGGGGACCGAGCGGATCCCCAAGCTTCTGAAACAGTATGCCGTGCCTGCGATTATCGCGATGACGGCCTCCTCGCTCTACAATATGGTCGATGCCATCTTCATCGGACACGGTGTCGGCCCTTACGCCATATCCGGTCTGGCACTGACGTTCCCGTTCATGAACCTGGCCGCGGCTTTCGGTACCCTTGTCGGTGTCGGAGCCTCCACCATGGCATCCATGCTGCTCGGGCAGAAGAACTATGACATAGCTAGGAAAGTGCTGGGCAATGTCGTAGTGCTCAATTTTATTATAGGTCTGCTGTTCACGATAGTGGCGCTGGTCTTTCTGGATCCGATACTCTATTTTTTCGGGGCCAGCGAGAATACCATCTCGTATGCCCGTGAGTACATGCAGATAATCCTGGCCGGTAATGTGATTACCCATGTCTATTTCGGCCTCAACTCCCTGCTGCGCTCGGCCGGCCATCCCAAGAAAGCCATGGCCGCCACCATCATGACAGTGCTGCTCAACGCTATTCTGGACCCGCTGTTCATCTTCACCTTCGACATGGGCATCCGGGGTGCGGCTGTGGCGACTATCCTGGCACAGGTAGTGGCTCTGGTACTTGTCGTCGTATGGTTCTGCGACAAGCGCGAACTGATACATTTTGAGCGCGGTATCTTCCGGCTGGAGAGACGTATAGTCAAGGACTCGATAGTCATCGGCCTTGCTCCGTTCCTGATGAATTTCGTGGCCTGCTTCGTGGTGATTATCATCAATATGAGGCTGAAGACCTACGGCGGAGACCTGGCTATCGGAGCCTACGGCATCGTCAACCGTATCTCCTTCGTCTTCATCATGATCGTCTTAGGTCTGACACAGGGTATGCAGCCTATCGCCGGTTACAACTACGGTGCGCGGCAGATGTCCCGTGTCTACGAAGTACTCAAGAAGACCCTTCTGTATGCGACTGTCGTGCTGACTGCCGGCTTCCTGATAGGGGAGCTGTGTCCCGGTCTGGTAGTGGCCATATTTACCGACGATCCCGAGCTGATGGAAAAGTCCATAATGGGTATGCGCCTGGTGGTCGGCATGTTCCCGCTGGTGTCCCTGTCAATGGTCATCGGCAACTTTTTCCAAAGCATAGGCCAGCCCAAGCAGGCCATCTTCCTGTCTCTGTCCAGACAGGTGGTCTTCCTGATTCCCTCGTTGTGGATTCTGCCTATGTTTTTCGACATAGCCGGAGTCTGGGTCAGCTTCATGGTATCCGACTTCCTGGCCAGTGCCGTTGCTATCATCCTATTGTTGAACTTTATCAAAAAGAACAGACCTCATGAACAGCTACAGTCATAACTTTGCAGTCAGTGTGGGCCGTCAGCTCGGAAGCGGTGGCCGTAACGTTGCTCTGGCGATAGCCCGGAAGATGGATGTCGCTTTCTATGACAAGGAGATCATCACTCAGGCAGCCAAGGACAGCGGGCTGGCACCGGAATATTTCGAGAAGGTGGACGAGAAGCCGTCGTTTCCCATCGTAGGCGGTCTTGCCGGGCTTAATATTCCCTTTTATTCCACCGGTGTTCTCAATACGGACTATTATCTCGGCAACAACAATTTGTTCCAGATTCAGAGCCGGACTGTGGAGATGCTGGCCGAGAAGGGCCCGGGGGTGTTCGTAGGCCGCTGCGCCGATTATATACTCAGGGATCATCCCAGGCTGCTTACGGTCTTTATTACCGCGGATCTGGATGACCGTATAGAGCGGCTTTCCAAGTTGCTTTCCATCTCTGCCGACGAGGCCGTCTCACAGATTAAGGAGTGCGACCGCAAGAGGGCGGAGTACTACAACTACTATACTTTCAAGAAATGGGGTGATGCGGCTTCGTATCAGCTGTGTCTGAGCACATCTCTATTCGGCGAGGAGGAGACGGCCGACCTGATAGTCTCCATCGTCCGTGACAAGATTCTCAAATAGTAATTCATACCTGAAGGAATATACTGTCACGAAAAGGCTATGCCTGCAACACTCCAAAGTCTGCCGGAGACCTGTCCTCTGTCGTTTTTGGGAAACGTCTGATAGTTAGGCGAATGCGAAATGATGCGGAGGACAGGGATGCCCGAAAACCGTCAAAATGCCCGGTATCGGCGACCCCTGTCCCCGGCCTTGATTGCGTATACGCCTGAATGCAAGCAGGTTGCTAACATGTGACGCAGGACAGGTGCCGCAGACGGAACAATCCACATATTTATAAGGTGCTGCTTTAGTGTAAAATTACTATATTTGCATTGTCATGTGCGGAAGCGTGTGGCGGAGATATTAGGAAAGTGTTTTCGCGCTGTCCTTTCCAAGAAATTTGACAGGCGGACCGGCTCCACACTTTCTTATTACACAAACCCTCGGATACCGGAGCTTATCCGAGCATTTTGAAAGTAAACTATGAAGAATGTATTATGGTTGTTAATGGCACTTTGTACCGCAACACTATTGGGATGTACGGTTAAAGAAGAGACCCCAGGAAATGGAGGTCTGCAGGATAATACAGGAAGTGCATCTGAGGGGATTGTATTGACATTTCCTAATTCGGAGGGAACTTTGTGTATGCAGGGAGAGACTGTCAAGATTGACTATAAGTTGACAGGGGGAGTTGATGTTGAGACAGAGGTCGAAGCTAATTGCCGGAATGTCGGCTGGCAAGCTGAAATACATGCCTCGGACATGAACTCTGGAATGGTCGTGGTGACCAATAATGCGGCAGAAAGTGACGGCACAGTGGTGGTGACAGCAACAAACGGCGCCGGCAGTTCGGATTCAAAGGCTTTGGTGTTTGAGAACGGCGTACTGTCTGCGGAGGCAGATGTCTCAATAGTCGGGGGCGAGGCTACAGTTATAGATGTAGAAGTGACTACAAATGTGGATTATGAAATCAGCATTCCTGACGAGGCAAGAGGCTGGATATCTGTTGTGGAGGGGACAAAGAGCGTATTAAGGACAGAAACAGTAAGCCTTGCTGTTTCTGAATATTATAGGGAAGGGCCTGTCAGGTCTGCTACCGTATGTTTCATGGTGGAGGGGAAGGAGGCGGCTCGGGTCTATATTGAGCAGACAAGCCTTTGGGAAGATATAAAGAATGTTCCTATCGAATTTGCGGATTTAAGTGTGAAAAAAATCCTTATCAACTCGGACAATCCGGTTATCGACGTCAATCGTGACGGTGAGATATCCTATGAGGAGGCGGCTGCGTGTACGAGTTTGCCAGAATTCGCAAACACAGATATTACCAGTTTTGACGAACTTAAGTATTTTACGGCACTACATACTATAGGGGAAGAAGATACTTTCGTGAAGAGTAGTGCTTTTTATGGATGCAGCAGCCTGCGTTCGATAAAACTTCCAGAGTCATTGACCAGTATAGGGATAAGTGCTTTTAATGGATGCAGCAGCCTGCGTTCGATAGAGCTTCCAGAGTCATTGACCAGTATTGGGTCAATAGCTTTTGAAGGATGCAGCAGCCTGGAGTCGATAGAACTTCCAGAGTCATTGACCTGGATTGGGGGCTATGCTTTTCAATACTGCAGCAGCCTGGAGTCGATAGAACTTCCAGAGTCATTGACCAGTATAGAGATAAGTGCTTTTTCCGGATGCAGCAGCCTGGAGTCGATAGAACTTCCAGAGTCATTGACCAGTATCGAGGAAAGTGTTTTTTCCGGATGCAGCAGCCTGCGTTCGATAGAGCTTCCAGAGTCATTGACCAGTATAGGGATAAGAGCTTTTGAAGGATGCAGCAGCCTGCGTTCGATAGAGCTTCCAGAGTCATTGACCAGCATAGAAAACTATACTTTTTACAGATGCAGCAGCCTGGAGTCGATAGAACTTCCTAAGTCCTTGACCAGTATCGAGGAAGGTGCTTTTTGGGGATGCAGCAGCCTGCGTTCGATAGAGCTTCCAGAGTCATTGACCAGCATAGAAAACTATACTTTTTACGGATGCAGCAGCCTGGAGTCGATAGAACTTCCTAAGTCCTTGACCAGTATCGAGGTAGGTGTTTTTTCCGGATGCAGCAGCCTGGAGTCGATAGAACTTCCAGAGTCATTGACCAGTATAGCGAACGGTGCTTTTGAAGGATGCAGCAGCCTGCGTTCGATAGAACTTCCTAAGTCCTTGACCAGTATCGAGGAAGGTGCTTTTTGGGGATGCAGCAGCCTGCGTTCGATAGAGCTTCCAGAGTCATTGACCAGTATAGAGATAAGTGCTTTTTCCGGATGCAGCAGCCTGGAGTCGATAGAACTTCCAGAGTCATTGACCAGTATCGAGGAAAGTGTTTTTTCCGGATGCAGCAGCCTGCGTTCGATAGAGCTTCCAGAGTCATTGACCAGTATAGGGATAAGAGCTTTTGAAGGATGCAGCAGCCTGCGTTCGATAGAGCTTCCAGAGTCATTGACCAGCATAGAAAACTATACTTTTTACAGATGCAGCAGCCTGAAAAAGATCACATTTAATTCAGAGCTTCCTCCAGAGATTTATTATAATGCTTTTTATGATTGCGTCATATCTTCCGTCTATATACCGGAATATGCTTCATTTGACAGTTACAATAGAGTGCTGAGCAGTCTTTCTGGCTTTGAGAATGCGACAATATTCAGACAATAGATGACAATGCGATAGCATAAAAGGACCGGGGGTGTTCAACCGACATCCCGGGGACAGTCATAAAACGGGAAAGGTATTATTGATGACATTTCCAATTTTTGGGGCGTTTCACTGTCGAGGGCGGCTAGTCTTTTCTCGTGGCAGTATATTCCTCTAATGGAGAGGTGCCGGCTGGCTAATGGTCGTAGACTTGGGCGAAAAAGGGATTGCCCGCGGCGATGGCCTCGAAGTTCCATGGATTGGGATTCGCGGGATCGTATTTGGGCAGACAGTCCGGGCACCAGTGGCCGCCTTTGAGGACTGCGTTGGGAGTCATTTCAAACTCGTGGCCGAACTGGCATCTCCACCTGAGCGGGGTGAACAAGTCTCCCGGTGTCATGGTCTCCGAAAGGCATTCTCCGCCACGGAAGCGGGCAGCAGCTTTCATATCCTCTATATCGAGTTCTGTGGCAGGCTTGGTCTCGTCGTAGCCGTGATGCAGCACGACGGCTTTCTCCGGGTCGTCCGAGGGGCGGCTGAGATTCTGGTGTTTCCAGTCCGGGATGGCCATCCATTCTTCCAGTGAACCGAAATGCGCCCTGATGCGTTCAGTGTTTCCGTGCTTGAACCAATACAGTGTGCCCAGGGGATTGGATACGGCGACGTGCTTCATGAACGCCTTGATGGCGAAGGCTGGAGCGAGCGGAGCAAGTGTGAAGAACCACGGAAGCTGCTTCTTCATGCGTTTGAAATATTCTTCGGCAGTTATGCCTTCGCGGAAGTGAAGTATCTCCTCCAGTCTGTCCGAGTCCAGATACCATTCCCCGTGAAAATTCTTGGTCGCGAACCAATCGGCACCGAATACCTTCTCTACGGGAGGACAGCCCATGCCCTTGAGCAGCATACTTTCGAATTCGTAGTTGGTCAGACGGAACGACGGGCCGCTGCTGAGGTTGTAGAACCTTCTCCAGAAACTATCAGGCACCCAGTCCTCGCAGACATTGGCGCAGACCCGTCCTGAGTCCTCCAGCGTACTCCATTCCAGCACGCCCTTAAGGGGTACATGGCAGGCTATCGGGTCGTTGGCTTTCATCAGCAGGGCAGGGTAGAGCATTCCCGTCTGGCGTATCGACACCCATTTTTTCAGGCCGGACTCGGTGAATATCAGTTCTGCGAGGCATTTTGACACTGAGTACCAGTCGAATATGCTGGTGTATGTCGGGTCTCCTGTCCGTCCCCAGTGCCTTGGAGGCAGATGGTTGCCGACCTGAGCCACGGAGCCGATGTACACGACTCCGATGTCATCCCGGTTGGGCTGGGCCTTGACGGCATTGACAACGTTACATGCACCCTGAACATTGACTTTCAGTGTGCGCTCCGGATACATATCTGCGGCAGGGGAAACCATTCCTCCGATATGCAGTACGTAGTCCGCTCCGGTAACGCCTTTGAGCACACTGTCATAGTCGGTCAGGTCGCCCCAGATGATATCGACTCCGGGTTCGTCCTTAAGGTATTTAAGCTTCTTGATATTTTTCTTACCGGGACGTGCCAGCAGCACTATGTCGAATCTGTCCCTGCGTCCGAGCAGCTCTTTGAGAGCCGCGCCGCCCATATTGCCGGTGGCCCCGGTGATAAAGACTCTCTTTTTGGTCATTTGATATAGAATGCCTAGTTGTCTTCCTCGTATTCTTCTATCCACAGTTCGAAAAAGAGCGGTACATATGCCGGTATGTCTCCGCTGCCGTTATCTCCGTATCCTAGGTTAGAATAAAAGAACGTAACGGCATGTCCGCCATATCCTATTCGCCACAGTGCCTTAGTGAATCCTTGTACGAAAGAGTTTTCATCAATTGCATCATCTTCTTTGGCTTCAAACTGAAATGAGAGTGCGCTGTAAGTATTGCCTGATGAGTAAATGCGGTATTTTCTGGCGGTATCCTCAATATTAGTGTCAAATACAGTTCCGTCCAAATATTTGCCGACATATCTTACGTCGGCATGGTTGCCGCTGGTAATGGTGTCGTATTCTGGTTGCAGACTTTTGAAGTAAAAACCGTATTCTGTGGAATCCAGTCCGTAGTGGTCGGCAGAGAATTCTTCGAGCTGGTCGATTTGGTACTGATAAGCATCGTCTATGACCTCCCTGAGATATATTTCGTATATCTTTGATGAACCGTCTCCCTGCGTGATCTCTTTCCCGCTTTCCTCGTCGAGAAGTACTGCGGGAATTACGGCTTTAACCATTCCTCCCTCTTTCATGCCGGTAAGTAGTTCAATGATACCGGATGTATTGTCCTCAAGCGACCATATCCTAGGATGGTAGTAGCCTGAATAAGTGAAGGTGCCCAGTTGTCTGGCAACACTGTCGCTGGTATAGCTTACATAGGTGCCGTCAAGATATGTGATGATATAATCTACAAGTACGTAGGAGGACTTGTCAGGAGTCCGTCCCGTGCCCGGTATGGAATCTACGATGTATAGGCCTGATGCGGTGGGCTCGGTGCCCGGATAGTTTGTCTCGATGAATGCTCGCAGGATGCGTTTCTGCACAGACTGAGATGACTCTTCAGACTCTTTGGCGCAGGAAAAAAGTGCAACTGCTGCTATAATGGACAATAAAAATCTATGAAATCTACTCATTTCTCTTGAACTTATTGTTTTTTGACACCGTCTTCATCGACCCATATCTCGTAGGCCAGGGCCGATAGCTTAGGAATATTGTATACATAGGAGTCGTAGAAGCCGTATTGGGCAGAAAACAGTATGATGTAGTGCCCTCCGTCCTTTACTCCATAAAGACCGTTCACCAGGCCGTTCACCAGGCAGTCTTCAGTAAAATGGATTTTCATGACTGAGAAGTCAGCATCGGAGAGGACCAGACCGTTTTGAGCAGCTATTTCAGAAATATTGGTGGCGAACAACTCTGAAGGAGAACTGTTGAAAATATATCCGGCATAATAAAAATGCAATGAGTCACCGAATACCAGCGAGTCACTGATGTTGACTGAGGTTGAGTCCAGGATTACACGGTTGGAACCGTTGCGGCGTACGACGGGATTCTGTGAGTAATTCTGATTGATATAATTGTCGATGGCCGCCTCCTGGTCTGCTATAGTGAGTTTCTTGTCTTCGTTGGCGCAGGACAGAACAGAGAATATGGCAGCAAGCAGGACCGGTATGTGTTTGGACTTTATCATATCTTTCCGTTCTCAAGCAAGAATTGTTCCAATGACTCTACGAAATATCCCCTGACGTCGCTTATGGGGATGTACAGTCTTCCACCGGCTGCTCTTTCGTGTCCGCCTCCGTTGAAAAACTTTCTGGCGAGGGAGTTGACCGAAACGTGTCCTTTGGATCTGAGGGAGACTTTGATGAAATCTGGTGTCTCGCTGAAAAATGCCGAGATTTCCACATCGTGTATCATCAGCGGGAGATTGACGAAGCCTTCTGTGTCTCCGTCCTGTATGCCGTAAGCGGTCCTGTCATCCATGGTCATAGTCATGAACGAGGCTTTCAGTCCCGGATATAAGATCATGGAATCTTTCAGAAGATGCCCCATGAGCCTCATTCTGGACTCCGAGAATCTTTTGAACAGCATGTTGTTCAGATAGTCAAAGTCAACACCTGCCTGCAGCATACTGGCCGCGGCCGTAAAAGTATAGGGTGTGACAGAATTGTTGAAGTTGTTGGTGTCGGTCAGGAGTCCGGCAGCAAGTGCGGTCAGGACAGTCAGCCCAAGGCGGTATGGGTCTCCTTCCGTGTAGCTGAACGCCATAAGAATCCTGTATAGAAGCTCGCAGGTAGATGATGCTTCGGGGTCCGAGATCACAATGCTGAATATGTCGCCTGCAGGATGGAGATGATGGTCGATCATCACTTTCTCTGCTTTGGCGGAGATCAGTGTCCCGGACATCCATTCTGTCCGCTCGGGCTTGTTGAAATCAAGACAGACGATCAGGTCGCTGTCATTGATTATAGACTTGGCCAATTCCTTGTTTTCTGAAAAATATATAATGGTATCGTCTGGATCCAGAAAACTTAGAAATGCAGGTTCAGGTGAAGGCATGATGATACGGGCATCCTGTCCTTTTGCTGCTAGAAACTCCCGCATGCCTACAGCGGAGCCTATTGCATCTCCGTCCGGGTTGAAGTGACTGATAATAGTCACCTTCTCCGCGGAGTCCAGCATCGTTTCGAAATCCTGCGCCTGTTTTTCTATCGTCATATAATGAATTTTATGGATGCAAAATTAAAAATATATTGCAAGTACTAATTATTATTTTTACTTTTGTCGTCATATTTTAATGATTAAATGAACTAAATTTTTATACTTACAATGAAAACACTCTTTAAGGTTCTGACTTACGTAGTCTTTCCTCTTCTGATCATCCTTTTGGTATACTTGGTCTATGACAGCGTTATGCAGCCTGTCAGATTTCAGAAAGAAGTTGATCGAAGAGAGGCTGTCGCTATTGACAGACTTATGAGCATCAGAACGCTTCAGGAAGCCTACAAGGAGGCCAACCGCAGGTTCCTGTCCACTACGGACTCGTTGATTGATTTCTACAAGAACGGAGAGATCACCATCGTCAGGCAGATCGGTTCCATGGATGACTCTGTCGCAGTCGCCGAAGGAAGAGTAAGCCGCGACAGTATCAGGATTATGGTACGTGACACTCTGCTCAAGGGCAAGGGCGCAGTTGTTGATTCCATCAGTTTCATTCCTTTCTCCGGAGGTAAGCGCATCCATATGGAGTCTGTAGTAAGGAAGGTGTCCGGTATCGAGATCCCTCTGTTTGAGGCTACCATGTCGTACGATGATCTTCTCAGAGGACTTGACAGACAACTTGTAGTCAATCTCAAGGCTGAAAAAGAAGATATGGGACAGTACGCCGGCCTGAAAGTCGGAGATATAGAGAATCCTAACAACAACGCCGGTAACTGGGAGTAGTACAGATGCCCGGCTCACAGTACAGAATAACCATTCAACTTGATTTGGGTGGTTATTCTTTTTCTATATACGACAGGAACGGAACTCAGATAAGGCAAGAGAGTCATCCGTGTCCGGTTGACCTTTCTGTTGGAGAGCTTGCCAGAGAACTGAACTGGAAAGCTCAGGCTGTATCAGTGTATTATACTACATGGAAGTATACGCTGGTGCCTGTTTCCATGTATTCCAAGGACGCGCCGGAGGCTGCTTTACGTAGTGTAAGGGATCTGAATCCTGACGACAAGGTCCTTATACTTGAGATGCCGTCGCGTAAGGCAATCATGATCTTTGCAATACCGCAGAAGATATATTATGGGCTGACAGCGCTCAACAAGAATGTAAAGTTCTATCCGATGTCGTATTTGCTGATTGACCGTATATCATCCATCACCGACAATAACCGTCTTCTGGTATCCTTCACAGAGGGGATGCTGCATATAGCTGCAGC
>CALVDI010000022.1 GCA_944326225.1 uncultured Bacteroidales bacterium
TTTCAGAAGCTGGTCAAAGAGAAGAAACAGACCAACTCCGAACTGGCGTTCGTGCAGAACGGTAAACTGGTCAAGGTAAAAGCTACTAATATCTAATTATCTCAAAACCGAACTCTGCTACACTTAAGAATTATTAAAAGGGGCCCGCAACAAAAGCCCCTTTTATTTCAATTGAACATGAATACCATAGATATCTCTTATTATTCTTTATTCGGCATCGCTCCCGACACTGCGGGCAGGATTCTCAGAGCCGCCCTTTCCAAAGGCGGGAACTATGCCGACATATTCTGCGAGCATACTGTGACCAACGAACTGTCCCTGAGAGACGGGGAGGTGAATGCCGTGCGCTCCAACATCGACTTCGGTGCCGGAATCCGCGTACTTTCCGGAGACCGGACAGGATACGCCTTCTCCGAGTCCATGAGTGAAGAGGCGCTTCTGAAAGCAGCCGCCACGGCCGCCGAGATAGCCCGGGAGAGCAAGCCCGGCACTGAACTGCCGGCAGACTGCACTCCGGTGGACTTCACAAACCGATATCCCGTCATCTCCGACTGGGAGCAACACTCGGTAGAGGAGAGAAAGCACTACCTCACCATGCTGCGTGACCTGATACACCAGAAATCAGACAAGGTGCTCAACATCACCGCGCGGATCAACGACTCGGAGACCCGGATACTGTTCTACAATTCCCTGGGCCAGACCTACACGGACCTGCGACCCATGGCATCCATGTCCGCCGTCATCGTGATGAAGGACGGAGACCGCCTGGAGAACTTCTACTCTTCCAAGAGTTACCGCAAGGGCTTCGAGTTTCTGTCCGACACCCTGGTGGAAGAGCTTGCCTCGGACGTGGTGAAAGGCTGCTCCAGACTTTTCGAGGCCGGCAGACCGTCCTGCGGGGAGATGCCCGTGGTCATGGGGGCCGGCAGCTCGGGTATCCTGCTGCACGAGGCCATCGGACACTCATTTGAGGCCGACTTCAACCGCAAGGGCGTATCCATCTTCTCCGACCGGATGGGACAGGTCATCTGCAACCGCGAGATCAACATAGTAGACGACGGCACCCTGCCCTCGTTCAGAGGCTCTGTCAACGTGGACGACGAGGGCGTGCCCGGCCAGAAGACCTATATGGTCAAGGACGGAGTGCTCAACTCCTACCTTCACGACCGCATCAGCGCCAGGTACTACGGCGTAGAGCCCACCGGCAACGGCCGCCGCGAATCATTCCGCTACATGCCCATCCCGAGGATGCGCTCCACCTACATGGAAAACGGAAGATCCTCCGAGGAAGACCTGATACGCTCGGTGAAGAAGGGTATCTACGTGGACAATTTCGCCAACGGCCAGGTTCAGATCGGAGCCGGAGACTTCACGTTCTACGTCAAGTCCGGCTTCATGATTGAGGACGGACACCTGACCCGGCCCATCAAGGACACCAACATCATTGGCAACGGTCCCGAAGCCCTGGCCGGCATCGTGGGCGTGGCCGACAATCTCATAGTGGACGACAGCACCTGGACCTGCGGCAAAGGTCAGTATTGCCCCGTATCCTGCGGTATGCCGTCTGTCCTGGTAAGCAAACTTAATGTAGGAGGTATCAATGAATAAGGACATAGCCAGAAAGGCCCTTGAGACAGCTCTTGAGCTAGGAGCATCGGACTGCCGCATCAGTCTGGCGGAGAGCACACAGACTTCCATCTCCTATCTCAACGGAGAGATAGAGAAGCTCCAGCAGTCATCCTCATCGGCCATGGGCATCGCCATTTTCACCGAAGGACGCTACGGCAGTTTCTCCACCAACCGGATGGACATGGACGAGCTGCGTCCGTTTCTGCGCAGATGCATAGAGTCGTGCCGCCTGCTCACCCCGGACAACTGCCGGGCCATGCCTGACAGAGGCACTTATTATAAAGGAGACAGGCCGGACCTGCATCTGCTTGACGGCAGATACCGGTCCATACCTTTCGCAGACAAGGCCGCATTTTTGAAAGCCACCGATGCCGAGGTAGACAAGAGCGATTCCCGCCTTATCTCCACGGCCTGCGACTGGGACGACTGCCTCAAGTCCGAATACATAATCGACTCCCAGGGTCTGGAAGTAGAGGACAGCCGCACGGCCTACTCCGTATCGTGTGAGTGTACGGTACGCGGTCACGGCGAGGCACGGCCCCAGAACAACTGGTTCGAGGGTTCTGTATTCTTCGACAGACTGCCTTCCGGATGCGGACGCAAGGCTTACGAGCGCACCGTACCGATGATTGACTCGCGCAAACTCCCCTCTGGCAAATACAGCATTGTCCTGGAAAATACCGTTTCGGCCAAAGCCGTATCTGCCGTCATCGCGGCACTTAACGGAGGTGCCCTGCAGCAGAAGAACTCCTTCCTGCTGAACTCCCTGGGCAAGCGGATGTTCCCCGAGTCGCTGCATATCACCGACAACCCTCTGCTGCCGGGACGCACCGGCTCCACCTACTACGACAGCGAGGGTGTCGCCACCAGTGAGCGGGACATCATCCTGGACGGACAGGTATGCACCTATTTCCTCAATACCTATTTCGCCAACAAGCTGGGAATGCCCCGCACGACGGAAGATGCCTTCGCTGTGTATTTCCCGAAGAACTCAGGCATGGGCCAGGAGGAGATTCTGCGACAGACCGGCAAGGGAGTGCTCATCACCGGCTTCAACGGCGGCAACAGCAACCCGGTCACCGGCGACTTCTCCTACGGCATCGAAGGCTGGTACTTCGAGAACGGACAGAGGCTCTACCCTGTCAAGGAGATGAATCTCACCGGCAACTTCCTCACCCTGTGGAAGAACAGCATATTCATCGGCAACGACCCGATAGGCTTCATGGAGTGGCAGATACCCACCCTGGCCTTCGAAGGTGCCGACATAAGCGGATTATAAACAATTATCAAATAGTTCAGAACAATGAAAATCAGTGAAAAGAAAGTAGTAGCACTTACCTACACCCTCACAGTGGACGGCCAGGTAGCCGACCAGACCACGGAAGACAGACCCCTCGACTTCATCTTCGGCATGGGATATCTCCTGCCCAAGTTCGAGGAGAATATCGCCGGCAAGGAGCCCGGTGACAGCTTCGAGTTCACCCTCACTCCCGCCGAAGGCTACGGCGAGCACAATCCCGACATGATCGTCGAGCTGCCCAAGCATGTCTTCGAGGTGGACGGCAAGATTCAGGAAGGCCTCCTCACCGTGGGCAACATGATCCCCATGATGAACCAGCAGGGCGGTGTGCTCCACGGCAAGGTGCACGAGGTCAAGGACGACAGCGTGATGATGAACTTCAATCACCCCATGGCCGGCAAGACTCTCAACTTCACCGGCAAGATTCTCACCGTCCGTGATGCCACCGAGCAGGAGCTTAAGGAAGGCCTGCACGGCGAATACAAGCAGAGCTCATGCGGAAGCGGCTGCTCCTCCTGCGGCGGAGACTGCTGCGGCGGCTGCAACTAACAATATCGCAAAACGAAGACACAATACGCAGACCTTTGACACCAGGCCCGGCAGCAGGAAAGACATCCGCTCCGGGCCGAACTTTTTCAACTGCGCATCACGCATTTGTTATCATATATCAATGTCTACAAGACGTTCAGGACCTGCTCCTTTATCTTTTCCAGATCATCCTTCATGCGGACGACGCATTTCTGCATCCCGGCGTGATTGGACTTGGATCCGAGGGTATTGATCTCGCGGCCCATCTCCTGTGCTATGAATCCCAGTTTCTTGCCGGGGCACTCCTCCGCGTCCATCGTATCGCGGAAGTAGCGGCAATGCTGACGGAGCCGGACCTTCTCTTCGTTGACATCCAGCTTCTCAAGATAAAATATCATCTCCTGTTCCAGCCGGTCATGGTCCGGCGTCAGGGACAGTTCCTCCATCCTGGAGAGTATCTTCTGGCGGATAGCCGGTACCCTCTCGGTCTCAAAGACCTCGGCCTCAGCCAGGATGCGTTCTATATTGTCCACACGGGTAAGCAGGTCAGTCCGAAGCACATCCCCCTCCCGTGTACGGAAAGCCACAAGAGCGTCCACCGCCTCCTCCAAAGCCCTGTCCAGAGCCGATATGTCCTCATCAGTCATCTCTTCCTTGTCGGCAGACACGACATCGGGCATACGGAGCACGGAGGACACCAGCACGGATGACATACAGTCCTCCTTGCTGTCCAGTCCCAAAGACGACACTATATCTGCCATCTGACTGAAATAGTCCCTGAACACCTCCCTGTTTATCCTGCGGGCCTCAGAGCCCGAGACAGCCTCCGAAGTCAGAAAGACATCTATATTGCCCCTCACCAGGCGGCGGGTAAGGTATTGCCTGTATTCCAGTTCCTTATCCTTGGGCAGAAATGAGGACTTGAGCGAGATGTCGCTGCTCTTGCCGTTGAGCGAGCGTATCTCCACAGTATATTTCTTCTTGCCGGACGTAACTTCGGACTTGCCGTATCCGGTCATGGACAGCATCATAATCGATCTTATCTATTATAGTTAAACAATCTTTCCGAACGGGTCTTCCACTCCTCCGCCATATCATTCATATCCAGCATCTCACAGGCCACCGATATGTTGTATGCCGCACAGGCGGCCTTTTTCGTATCCGGACTGGCAGCTTCCTCCAGCCATATATTCATGGCCTTCTCCCACTCGAAGAGATAAGCCAGCCGGCAGGCCTCGGTCCACTGCGCGTTGTCGTACACATACAGAGACACATTCACCGTCTCCCAGCGGGGAGTAAGTCCGCCGGCCATCGTCACACCGATGGTCCTGAAATATTCATCCAGCTCACTGTTGACTTTCTCTATAGCCTTCAGGTCCGCTATCTCCGACTCAGCCATAAGCGTCCATTCAAAGACATCCGACTCGCTGAGATCGGCCACGGGCGGCAGCGAATCCACATTGAATACCTGTACCTTTACCGAATAAGGCAGACGCACCTGGGTCTGCTTCAGGAACTGGCTCTGGACATACGCCTGTTCCTGAACATGCTCTACCGAGAACTCTCCGACAGAAAGAGAGTCGGCGACTATCAGGAAGTCCACACCTGTCAGAGCATGGACATACTGTTTCTGAGCACTGTCCCTGAAATCCACATCTCCGGCTTTCATGACAAACACCGGCACCGAGCCGGAATCCAGTCCCAGATCCACTTCCAGTCCCTCGGCCATGCCGCATACCAGAGCGGACATAAGTGTGGAATCCGCACTGCCGTCCTGAAGAACAGCCATGACTCCGGGCAATGCGCCGGCGAAATCCACGTTTGCATCAGACTGAACTCTCTTCTCGACGGGCAGCGTGTAGGTCAACGGTCCGCACGACACGACGGCCATCACCGGAAGAAGTATTGAAAACATCCATTTTCTCATATCACACAGATTTGAATATCACTATATCAGTTCTCCGCTGAGATCGTACTCGTCAGCCCCGGTAATCCGGACATCCACAAAAGTACCCGGAGCCGGGCACTCACCAGCCCACTGCACTATCACCTCTCCGTCCACCTCCGGACTCTCCCGGGATGTCCTGCCGGTGAAAGTCCCGTCCTCAGCCGAGACAGAGTCCACCAGCACCCTCTCCACGCTTCCGATACGGCTTTCATTGTACCTCAGCGAGATATCCGCCTGCAGTTCCATCAGTTCGTCCAGTCTCTCCTGCTTGACGGACTCCGGTACCGAATCCTTCAAATTCTGTGCCCCCCAGGTGCCCTCCTCCTCGGAATAGGCGAAAGCACCTAACCGTTCGAAGCGGTACTCCTGTACAAATGACAGCAGATCCTCGAACTCTTTCTCACCTTCGCCCGGATGTCCCACCATCATAGTGGTCCTGAGCACGATGCCGGGGACTTCCTTTCGGAACTTCTCCACCAGGGCACGGGTCTGCCTGCCGTCTATGGAGCGGCGCATGGCCCTGAGCACCGGGTCCGCCGAATGTTGGAGAGGTATATCCAGATACTTGCACATCTTGGGGGAAGATGCCATAATTTCCAGCACATCCTGAGGGAATGCCGCCGGATAGGCATACAGCAGTCTGATCCATTCTATCCCGGGAATATCATTGAGACCGGTCAGGAGACGACCCAATCGCCTCTGTCCGTACAAGTCAAGACCATAGAAGGTAGTGTCCTGAGCGATGACTATCAGCTCCTTCACTCCACTGTCCGCAAGCGAGCGGGCCTCGTCCAGCAGCTTCTCCTCCGGCACAGAGACATGAGGGCCGCGGATGCCGGGAATAGCGCAGTAGGAGCAGTGACGGTCACAACCCTCGGATATCTTAAGATAGGCATAGTGCCCTGGAGTGGTGAGATACCGCCTGGTCTCCAGAGCGGAATCCTTCCTCACCGACAGTTCCCGCAGCAGAGGGTCGATGGAGAATGCCCCGAAAAAGCCGTCCACCTCGGGTATCTCAGCCGGAAGTTCGTCCCGGTATCTCTCCGACAGACAGCCCATCACATAGAGCTTGCGGATGACTCCGCGCTTCTTGGCGTCCACCGCCTCCAGTATGGCCTGCACCGACTCCTCCTTGGCATCCAGAATAAAGCCGCAGGTGTTGATAATCAGAATATCTACACCTGCGTCCTCCAACGGCACCTCCTCGGGAGACACCTCATATCCGGCTGCGGAAAGCTGTTTGAGAAGATGCTCGGAGTCCACACGGTTCTTCGAGCATCCCATAGTCACTACCCGGACTCTTTTTCCGCCGGTATACATAGGCTATTTCTCCTCCTTGGGTTCCTCTCCGCCCTCAGCCTGCTGTCCTTCTTCCTCTGCTGGCTCCTCAAAATCCAGAGAGGCGTATTTCTTCAGGAGATTGTACCATGTGACCACTTTCTTCATGTGCGACACATAGAAACGGTCGGCATCGTATCCGGGCAGAGCCTTGTCGAAGAACTCCTTGATGACCTTGGGATCAGACTTGGCATCCGGAGCATCGGCCTCACCGAGCACTTCCTTCATCTTCAGAAGTACGTCCTTCAGGGGTGTCTCTCCGTCCTCGGTATAGATGGAGATATCCGAAAGGGATGACACCTTGGCGTGAGGGCCGAACACACTGCGGCGGCCCGTAAGCATGGACTCGGCGATCATACCGTTCCTGGCCTGGGACACATAGGTAAACAGGCCCTGTTCGCCTGTAATTGCCAGTATTTTCTGCAAATTTGTTTTCATGTCTTTAATTTTTAACAATATCCATTAACTGTTGTCTTTCATGTCTATATACACACTCTCCACCTGCGGCAGAAGCGGATGCCTGAAATCGGAGACTATCACATAATCCGAAGCCGCCGTCCTGCGCTCATCGCTCCACTGATTGGCCATCCGGGCCAGAACCTGCTCCCTGGACATGCCGGAGCGGGCCATTACCCGCCCTATCCTCACATCTTCCGGGCACAGGACCGTCAGCACCTTATCAGCCACACCGGCAAGGGCAGGTTTCTCCAGATAGATGGCGGACTCCATGATGGCAAAGGGGGCATCTGCCACCCTCTTTTTCCATGTCCTGAAATCCGCAATGACTTCCGGAAACACCAGTGCCTCCACCTTCTCCAGCAGACATCTGTCCGAGAATATCCTGCCGGCCATATACTGCCTGTCCAGACGGCCGTCCTTGACAAGGCCGGGCCCCAGAAGTTCCTGCAGGGCACCGAGCAGTCCGCGGTCTTCGTCGTAAAGCCGCTTGGTCCTCAAGTCCGCGTCATAGACCGGAATCCCAAGAGCGGCGAACATCCGTACCACGTAGCTCTTGCCGCTGCCTATACCGCCTGTCACTGCAAGGGTCCTCATAGCTCAGTTCCGTCACTGCCCCGGTCCAGCAATATGCAGTCTACGTATCTTGGCGTAATCTCACACGACATCACTCCGTCCGGCTTGTACACCAGCTCCGGCACCAGTTCCGAGTCTATAGTCCTGACAAAATCTGCATAATCCACAGCCAGTACAAAATCCTCCGGCTGATAACGGAGCGAGCTGAACACTCTCTTGAAGGTAAGAGTTACTGTAGAAGGCAGGACTATCAGATCCTTGTCCTCAGGCACCCCTGTCACCGTCACCGGCACTGTCAGGGACTCCTCCGTATAGCGCACCACATTCATGGAGTAATACACGGCGCTTTCGGAATAGCTGACGCGACGGATCGGAACTATGTCGCAGATACCCTGAATAGGACCGTCAACACCTTTCTCCGAGATGGTCTCGGTAAACACGGAATCCACTGTCTCCAGCAGCCGCGCATCACCGTATATATCCACACTGTCCGGACGGATGGCCATGTTCCCCAGGGGCATATACTGCGGTCTGAAAGTCACGGACGAGCGAGGCACCACAGGTACCCTCTTGCTGGTAATCCTCGGGAAAGTGAAATCCAGCGAATCCGTGACGATGAACTCCAGGTCCACACTTCCGCCCAGAGCCTCGACTATATTGCTCTTTATACTCTCGCTGAGCACATAGAACTCATCCCCGTCACGATATCTGAGATTGTCCTGGGATGCGGACACCTGCAGCGTCTTGCGCCTGCCGATCCTCTGCTTGAGTATATAGTAGCCGTCAGACTTTCCCCGGACTATCAGGACATCCTTGGAGACAGAGCTGCGCGCCCTGCCCTGAAGCGTGGAGTTGAGCTCCACGTTGTACTCCAGAAAAACGGAATACTGCAGCGACAGACTGTGTATCAGCCACACGATAAAAGCCAGAAGGAGAGAAAGGAGCAGCATCAGCCACTCTTTCCTGTCCTTCCATCCGCCTTCTTTCTCACTGCCTGTAATCCCGTTTTTCAAAGCCATCTCTGAACGGACTATTTATTCTGTGCGTCGGTTATATCCTTCACTACGGAAGACTTGTCAACGCGTATCCTGACGTTGTTGTCCACTTCCACAACAAGGAAAGTGTCCTTCACCTCGGCTATCGTACCGTAGATACCGCCCACAGTGACGATCTTGTCGCCTCTCTTCAGGGACTCTCTCCACTTGACTATCTCTTTCTGCTTTTTCTGCTGCGGCCTCACCATGAAGAAATACATGACCACAATGATGAGAATCATCGGTATTATAAACGAATACTGCTCCCAAAAAGAGCCCCGCTGAACTGCAGGCTGGGCCTGAGTCTGGAGTAAAAATGTGATAAGATTCATTTTCTAGTCTTTTAATTTAAATGAAACAAATATAATAAGAATTTCTAACTTTCAATGAGACCGCGGCCGGTCTTTACGATTTCTCCAGTATCCACCATCTTGCGGAGTATCCTGTCCAGAAGTCCGTTCACGAAGACACGGCTGTTGGCCGTACTGTAGAACTTGGAGATGTCCACATACTCGTTGATCGTGACTTTCAGGGGGATGTTGGAGAAGCGCACGGCCTCGGCGACACCCTGGATTATCATCACCAGATCGGTAATGACCACCCTGTCTGGATCCCAATTGCTGGTATTGGCCACCACTATATTCATGTACTTATGGTAGCCCGTCACCGCTGCCCTGAGCAGCTCATAGGCGAACTCCCGGTCGTCATCCTTCAGGAACACGTCGGGGAAAGGCATGGTGCTCCGCTTTCCGAGAATCTCCAGATTGCGCACTATCACTCCCAGCACATAGCCCAGGTCATCTATCCAGAACAGAGACATATCCTCCAGGAACGACTCCAGTTCCTCATTGTCCTCGAAGAGTTCCGGGTCGGAGAATATCCTGACGAACAGGGCGCAGTCCTCCGCCATAGAGCGCGTCTGAGAAGCCATATACTCCCTGAAATACTCCTTCTCCGACAGGGCCGCCAGTATCTTTCTGATCACCAGGGCCAGATCCTCGGTCCACACGAGTCCGTGGTCCTCGCAGTATTTCGTGAAACGCTCATTCTGCCTGAGCCAGGCCGACACTTGGTTGTCTGCGAACTTACGGTTGGGGTTGCGTTCCTCGGGGGTGGGATTGAACTTTTTGAGGCCGGTCTGAATCCTGGCCTCGGCGGCATTGCCGAGAGCGACCGCCGCATTGAGTATAAAATAATAAAGGTGCAGTGTCTTATCGCACGAATACTTGAGAGCTTTCTCGGCTTCTACCAGAGAATCAGAGCCGGAAGCTACCATACTGTAAAGAACTTTAAAGACTTTTATCCTTATCAGACGACGGTTTATCATACATTATTTTTAAAACATTTTGCAAATATAACTTGAACATGAGAAAAAACTCTATATTTGTAACAAATTTTGTAAAATTTAATAAAAATGTATTCAGAGGATATTGATAACTCAGCTGCCATGGAGCGCAGCGGCGACGATGTGTACTCGAAGCCTGTCCGCGCTGGAAAAAGGACATACTTTTTCGACGTAAAAGCCACCAAGGGCAATGATTACTATCTCACTATCACCGAGAGCAAGAGAAGGATCGAAAAGGACGGACGCTTCGCATACGACAAACATAAGATTTTCCTGTACAAGGAAGACTTCGAGAAGTTCTCGCAGGGACTTGAGGAGGTCATAGCCTACATCAAGGAAAGATGCCCTGTCGTGGAGCGCACGGAGGAGGACAGACACATTCCCAGAGAAAGAGAGGAGGGTGATCAGTTCTCGGATGTGAATTTCGAGGAGCTTTAGTCCCGGCACTAGAACATGTCCTGGTAAGGCCTGAAAAAGCGGCCTCCCCAGTTCCACAGCGGAGACGGAACAAGACGCATCAGCAGGCCCAGCGCGGCCCAGCGTCCGTCTATCACCGCTGTTTTTTTCTTGCGTCTTATCGCACGTACTATCTTAGCGGCGGCATCTTCCCTGCGTATAGTCATGGGGAAATGCCGCCCGTGTATGAAATCAGTATCCACAAAGCCCGGCTTGATGACTGTGAACCCTATATCGGCTTTCCGGATTACGGCCAACTGCCTGAGAGCTTTCGTATAAAAAGCATCGAACTCCTTGGTGGCCGAGTATGCCGGACACACTCCCAGCGGCAGTATGGAAGCCACGGACGAGAGCACGGCCAGGTGTCCCTTAAGTCCGTTTCCGGCCCAGTAGTTGAACAGCCACACGGCGCAGCGGACAAATCCTTCCGCATTGACTTCCACCTGACCCAACTCCAGAGACGGTTCCAGAGCCGTATTGGTGTGCCCGAAACCGGACGAATACAGGCAGATATCCACTCCGCCCATCTCCTCCACGAGAGCGGCCAGCTGAGCGGCGGCATCCCCGGACGACACGTCGAATGTCTTTGTAAAGGCCCTGCCTGCAGGTGCCGCCGAGGCAAACTCCTCCAGCAAGGCAGTACGTCTGCCGGTAACTCCCACCTTATGTCCCTGGGCCAGATATATCTCCGCCACTGCCCGGCCTATACCCGATGTGGCGCCTATGACTATCACATTCATCATTGCATTGATTTTATACGCAAATTTAAACCATTTATCCCATATCTGTAAAGAAAAAGGCCATCGGCGGACCGATGACCTCGTTCTTTATCCGTTCTATGAGATGAGACTAGAACTTTTTGGCTTTGAGCTTGGAGTTGATCTTGACATTTACGACCTTGGCCTCCATCTCACCCATCTGAGGTACGACCATCTTCATTACCGAAGGATACTTGACACCATATTTGGTCGTCATGTACTCTACATAATAGGTTTCGGAAGACTGGCCCATAGCTGACTCTACAGTCTTGACCTTGGCTCCGGTCTCGACATCGTAGTAATCGACAGTCACTATACCGTTGGCTGCAGAACTCTTCACCTTGTAGGCATCGCGTCCGTCCACTGCCTCGATACCTGTCAGCTCATAGCCCTCAGTGCCGAGCATCTCAGGGAAAGGATACAGGTCACTCTCGCTGACCACGGTTGCGATCTGCGCAGGATCAGTGACTTCCTGTGAGCCGCCCATAGGAGAGCTTACTGTGAGTTTACCGTTTACCAACTTGAGTTCCGACATCACCTGACCACCCATGGACTGAGTCTGCAATAGAGCCTTCTCGGCAGGAATCATCTTGACGGTATTGGAGATGGTCATTCCCTGGACAGTCATGTCTGTCTGAACGGTTATGTCCTTGATGCCCTCGATAAGCTCACGGCCTCCGAGATAGTTGAAGTAGCTGTCGAACACGGTCTGGACTGTCACATCGGCTGCAACCTCCTTGCGTTCGATGGGCTTGCCCTCGAAGTCGAGCTCTACGACCACTCCGTCAGAGTCATACTGGGCCAGAGCGGGAAGCACTGAAGGATCACCCACGCAGAACCAGTACATATTGTCGGGATCGAAGTACTTGGCCACCACGGCACGGATATCATCGAGTGTCAGGGCATCCAGTCTCTGAAGATAGGTAGCATAGTAGTCATCGGGCAGACCGTAACGCTCAACCGTGTAAGCAAAGCTTGCAATGGTACCTGAAGATTCCAGCGAACGGGAGAAGTCTCCGGCATACATGGTCTTGAACTTCTCCAGATCATCCTCGGTATAGTCTCCGTCCATCATGTTCTGCAGCTCGAAGCGCATCTGCACGAAGGAGCTGTCGGTAGCGTTGCCGTTGACATCGCCGCCGGCGCTGAACGAACCGGATATCTCATCTGAGCTTACGCTGGAGTAGACTCCGTAGGTATATCCGTGAGTCTCGCGGAGGTTGCGGAACAGCTTGGCGTCAAATCCACCGCCGCCATAGATGGCATTGGCAATACTCAGAGCCATACGGTCCTCAGAGTCAGGAGTAAGGGTAATGGGAGCCATCATCTCAATAGTGGACTGCACTGCGCCGTCCTTGGGAGAGAATACTACCTGGATGCCCTCGGGACGGTTGACTGCGGGGTCCTCATGGGTAAGAATCTCGCCCTTCTCCCACTTGCTGAGATATTTCTCGCAGATAGCCTTGGCCTGCTCTAGATTCATGTCACCGACAATGATGACAATCGCGCTGTTGGGAATGATGTAGTTCTCGTAGTACTCGCGGCAGTCATCTGTCGTGATAGCTTCTACTGTAGCCTCAGTCATGATGTCGCTGTAAGCATGTCCCTCAGGATATACCGTCGCGGTCATGATGTTGTTCAGAATGGCACCCGGAGATGTACGGGACATCTGGAGTCCGCCGAGAGCCTGGTCCTTTATCTTGTCCAGCTCTTCCTGAGGGAATGTGGGGTTGTAGAGCACATCGGTGAGGATGTCCATCATCTTGTCAGTGTACTTGGTAAGGGTCATGAAACCGAGGGAGCGGGAACCGGTACGGAATGTAGCGCCGAGGAAATCCACCTCGTTGTTGAGCTGGTCAGCAGTACGGTTTACAGTACCCCTGCCCCAGAGGTCACCGAAGAAAGAGGACTCGCCTGCCTTCTCCCCTTCCACATACGGATCTACTATAAAATTGATATTGAAGTTGACGACAGGACGGTCATGGTCCTCCACGAGGATGACGCGGAGACCGTTGTCCAGAGTGAATTTTTCGAAGTCACCGAGCTGAACCACGGGTGCGGGACCGGCCTCGGGAGCCTTGCTTCTGTCTATCTGCGCGCTCAGCTGGAAGAGGGACAGCAGGGCGGCCGCCAATGTAAGTGTAAGTATCTTTTTCATATCGTTGTACATGTCTTAAAATTAGTTCTGTTTGGGAAGATAGTAGATGGAGATCTTCTGGGCGGGGTCGATGTATTTCTTGGCAACCTCGAGGACTTTCTCCTTGGTCAGCTTGGAGTACTGCTCCATGGTCTCATTGACGAAATTGGTATTCTTGAAGTAAGTATAGGCTGTAGCCAGACTCTCGGCAACACCTTCAATAGTGGTGTTGGAAGTAGCCTCACCCATCTCCACCATATTCATCACCTTCTGGAATTCCTCATCGGACATGCCGTTTTCCAGCAGGCCATAGACCTCAGCGTCTATATCAGCCTCCAGGACAGAGAGGTCCACGCCGTTGGGGATACCCTGGATCATGAACACACCCGGATGCTCGAAAGGCATCACGCCGCCAGCAGCCATCAGACCGGTCTTCTTGGTGTCCACGATCTGCTTCTGCAGACGGGCGGAGTTACCGGCGGAGAGTATGGAATTGAACACGTCCATGGCAAAATAGTCCTCGGTACCGTATGCAGGAGCGGGATAGACCTCGATCAGCATGGGCATCTGGATATTGTCATAGACGGTGTCCTTGACGGGCTCAGTACGCCTGGGCTCCATGTTGGGATCCGGACGGCGAGGCTCAACTGTACCGGCAGGGATATCGCCGAAGTACTCCTCGATCCACTCCTTGGTCTGCTTGGTATCAAAGTCACCGCAGATTACCAGCACGGCGTTGTTGGGTTTGTAGAACATATCGTGGAAATCCTGGAAGTCCTGAATGGAGGCGTTGCGGATGTGCTCCTCAGAGCCGAGCACATCGTGATTATAGGGGTGAACCTTGAAGGAGTTGGTCAGGATCTTGGTAAATGCGGTACCGTAAGGCTGGTTGTCGCGGGTCTGGCCCATCTCCTGGCATACCACGTCCTTCTGGGTATTCACACCGATCTCCTCGATCCTGGGATGCAGCATCCTCTCGGACTCAAGCCACATTCCAAGCTCCAGCTGGTTGGAGGGCAGCAGCTCGAAATAATAGGTACGGTCATTGGAGGTGTTGGCGTTCAGAGAGCCGCCGGCCTCGGATACATAGGTGGCATACTCGCCGCGTCCGATATTCTCGGTACCCTCGAACATCAGATGCTCGAAGAAGTGGGCGAAGCCTGTAAGATGAGGTTCCTCGTTCTTGGAACCCACGTGGTACATTACGGAGATTACGACATTGGGAGTCTTGTGGTTCTGGGACAGAATCACATGAAGACCGTTGTCAAGGTCGTACTCCTCGAACTGGATATTCTGCGCCGATGCGGCCACTGGCAGAAGTACTGCCGACAGAATAAGGATTAAAAGGTTCTTCTTCATACTTTGTTTGTTGTTGATTAATTATTGTGTTCTATTAGTGTTACTTTTCCGTCTTTTAAAAAATATTTCTCTCCTGTTCCCGGACATACGGCCGTCCCGTCAGGTCCGAACTCCAGACGATAGCCGGCACGGCTCATCCATCCTGTCTGCCTGGCCGGATTGCCCACCACCAGGGCATAGTCAGGCACATCCTTGGTTATCACCGCACCTGCTCCGATAAAAGCCCACTCTCCGATGTCGTGTCCGCAGACCACCGTAGCATTGGCACCTATCGTAGCTCCCCTCCCCACTCTGGTAGCGGCATATTCACCACGACGGCATACCGCACTGCGGGGATTGACCACATTGGTAAACACACAGGAAGGCCCGAGGAACACATCATCCTCACACGTAACTCCCGTATAGACAGAGACATTGTTCTGTACCTTCACATTGTTTCCCAGCACTACTCCAGGAGATATCACCACATTCTGACCTATATTGCAGCCCCGTCCGAGGACAGCACCGGTCATAATATGGGAGAAGTGCCATATACGTGTCCCTTCCCCTATGCAGCATCCGTCATCTATGACAGCCGTCTCATGTGCGAAATATCCTCGTTCCATAGTCATCCGTTTATCTTTTGAAAAACCCGGCCACAGCCTCTGCAATCCGTTCCTGAACCTCTACTGTCAGTTCCGTATGCATCGGCAGGGACAACACGGAGTCAGCCAGAGACTCCGCAATTTTCAGGCCAGCCCCGTCACAAGCATACGCTTTCTGACGATGCAACGGCAGCGGGTAATATATCATGGACGGTATTCCATTGGATACCAGATACTCTTTCAAGGCATCCCGCCTACCGTCCCTAACCTTGACCGTATACTGATGGTAGACGTGCGTGGTGAAAGAAGCCTCCACCGGCAGCTCTATACCGTCCACTCCACGGAGAAGAGCATTGTATCTATGCGCGGCAGTCCGTCTGGCCCTGCTGTATTCATCCAGATGCCGCAGCTTGACCTCCAGCACAGCGGCCTGCAGGGTATCGAGACGGGAATTGCAGCCGATGACATCGTGGTGATACTTCACGCGCTGACCGTGATTGGCCGTCATGCGGATACGCTCCGCCAGAACGTCATCGTCCGTAAAAAGAGCACCTCCGTCTCCGTAACAGCCCAGATTCTTCGAAGGGAAAAATGAAGTGCAGCCGATGTGCCCCAAAGTACCGGTATACCTGCTGCGGCCGTCAGGATAAGTGTAGACGGCTCCGAGGGACTGGGCATTGTCCTCGACAACGTAAAGGCCATGGGCTGCCGCAAAGTCCAGTATCGGAGCCATGTCGCAGCTCTGTCCGAAGAGATGGACGGGGATGATGGCCCGTGTCCTGGGAGTAATGGCCTCCTCTATAAATCGTATATCTGTATTAAAGGTATCGCGGTCCACATCCACCATAACCGGTCTGAGACCCAACAACGCTATCACCTCGGCCGAGGCCACATAGGTGAATGCGGGAACGATGACCTCGTCGCCCGGTTTCAATCCAAGGGCCATAAGAGCTATCTGGAGGGCATCCGTGCCGTTGCCGCAGGGGATGACATGCCTGACTCCGGTGTATTGTGCCAGGGCCAAGGCGAAGCGGCCGACTGCCGGACCGTTGATGAACGCCGAACTGTCGATGACCTCCGCTATAGCAGCGTCGATCTCCGCCTTTATCTTCATGTACTGACCGTGAAGGTCGACCATCTGTATCTTCTGCTGTTCCTGCATTGCGTCCTTCTTAATTTTACCAGCCGAAGGGATGAGATGCCAGGGGCAGTTTCGCAAGGGGATGGTAATCGCCCTTGAGACCGACTGGTACGGCCGTGCGTATCTGACTGACTATCTCGATGCATGGACGGGCCTCGCTGATGCGGAAGCCCTCGCCCGCCAGTATCTTCTCGTAGCTGCGCGTATGCAGCTCAGTGAAACCGGCGCTGAACTCGAACTCCTCCCCGTCGATCATGATCGTGCGGTAGGTGCGCTTCTCGCCCTGAACGGCATTCTCCGGCAGATTATCCGCGTTGATGCTCAGAAAGTAGCGCACGCGGGCCTTCTTCAGGCCGAGATAGCCGGCCACGCGGTCGTGGCTCTTGACATGCACGATGTTCTCGCTCACGGGCCCGAATATCCACTGGAGCATATCGTAGAAATGCACGCCGATGTTCGTGGCCACTCCTCCGCTCTTGTGCTCGTCGCCCTTCCACGAGGCGTAGTACCAGTTGCCGCGGGAGGTGATGTAGGTCAGATCCACGTCATAGACCTTGTCCGCCGGACCCTCGTCTATCTTCTTCTTCAAAGCCACTATCGAGTCGTGCAGACGGAGCTGCAGGATGTTGTATGCCTTGTGACCGGTCTCCTCCTCTATCTTCATGATAGCATCGATATTGTGGGGGTTGAGCACCGCAGGCTTCTCGCAGATGACATCCGCCCCGAGCCTTAGGCCGTAACGCATGTGTGCGTCGTGCAGATAGTTCGGGGTGCAGACCGAGAGCATCTCTATCTGCCTGTCCGTACCTTTAAGTTTCGAGCAGTGACGGTCAAAGAGCTCCTGCTCAGTAAAAAAAGCAGCGTCGGGGAAGAAACTGTCCATGATCCCGACACTGTCGAAGCGGTCGTAAGCCGCCTGTAAGATATTTCCTGTATCCTTTATCGCCCTAAGGTGCCGCGGCGCTATATAGCCTCCGACCCCTATCAGAGCAAAATTCTTTCCTGGCATTTCAATCAAATTTCAATCTTGCAAAGATAATAAAAATTTCCTCAAATTCTACCGTCTGCTACTCTTTCCCGCTCCTTTACATACTGCTCCTCCATTGAGAGTTCCTTTAAAAAGTGTCATATTTGTGTCATTAAAAAACATTACCAACCCATAAAAAACCTTAAAACCGTGCGCTACAGATTCATCATACTCAGCTACAACACAGGTAAGGACGGAAAGACAGCCGTCACCCTTCGTGTCACCAAGAACAGAAAACGCAAATACATCAATACCGGACTGCGGGCCAGACCCGAACAGTGGGATACTGCCGGAGACCGTTTCGTAACCGACAGGAGACTCGTTCCCGGATACAAAGCATACAACACCAGACTCTCAGAGCTGGAGGCCCGCGTCAACGCCGTATTGAGGGACTTTGACAGCAGACGCATTGACTGGACCCTGAATCAGTTCGAGACAGAATACTTGGGCAAGACCGCAAAAGGCTCCGTAAAAGCCTATTTTGACAAGACCGTGGTTACGCTTAGGGAGACAGAACACATCGGCAACGCCATCTGCTACAACCGCACACTCAGCATGATGAGCCTGTTTGACAAGCGGTTGGCCAGCAGAATATTCTCAGAGATAGACATCCGGTACGTCAAGGCATTCGATGTTTTCCTGCAGAAACGCGGATGCCGGGGCAATACGCGCAAATACTACCTCAAGGCACTGCGGGCCGTGCTGAACAAGGCTATTCAGGACAAAGAGGCCCCGGAAAGCACCTACCCCTTCGGCAAAGGCGGCTTCAACATCGCAGCCCTTTCCGAAATCACTGCCAAACGGCACCTTACGCAGGAGAGCATGACGCGGCTGAAGACCACGGCCATGCCCGACCCGGTCCTCGAAAAGACGCGCAGGCTATTTCTCTTCATGTACTACTGTTACGGCATCTCATTCATAGACGCCGCAATGCTCACAAGGAGCAATTTGGAGAACTGCAACTGCGGCACATACATAGTCTACAAGCGAAACAAGACAAAGGACAATAAAGACTCGAGGCCCATACGTATAAGAATATCAACGGAAATCAACCTGCTCCTCGACTGGTTCTCATCCCACACGCATCTGTATGGAGACTACCTTCTGCCCATAGTATCAGTACCGGGATACAGCGGCGAGAGACTCTACAGCCATATCAGAGGACGCTACAAGCATTTCAGCAGAAATCTCAACAACCTCGGACTCGCTATCGGACTCAAGGGATTCAGACTCACGAGCTACGTGGCACGACACACCATGGCTATGACCCTGCAGGAGCATCATGTGCCACGCGAGATCATATCGCAGATTCTCGGGCACAAGGACCTCTCCACCACTTCAGTCTACCTCGACAGTTTTGCCGACAGCATCATCGACGAGGCTGCCCGGGTCCTGTAAGAAGCCGCCCCTGCCACTTTTACTATGTCCAGCACATTCCTCAAATATATTACACTGATTCTAACACACATACATCTCGACAACTTGCCGGACTACCCGTTTTTTTCCACAAAACATCTATTTTACCCCAAGTCCAGCAGACACCCATTTTCAAATCATCTGATTACTAAGTTATTGCATTAAGTGCCCATGTTGGACTTCTACAGAAGCCCAATGAGCGATATGGGATAAAGCCTGAACCGACATTTTTAGTTTGCGACATATAAGTGTCATATATAGTTATTGCCATCACCAACTATCTTATGTGTATCACCTATATATCATATGGTTACAGCAGTAAGACCATTCTTTACATACGCGTCCCACGAGCGCATCCTCGTCGCGAAGGTTCGCGAGTACGACTACTCCACTGCCTGCGGCGTGTGCGGGTCCCTGCTGTCGCTGTCCCAGGCGGTGGACATCCCCTCGGCCGTGCTGCTGATGAAGCGCACCGTGCCGGAGTTCAAGTCCAAAAACTCCCCCTACGAGCAGTACGACCTCCGAATCGAGCGGGAGCGGCAGGCCGCCGCGCAGCAGCCGTCCTGACCCGGAGTTTTTGACGAAAGTGGTTTTTTCTTCCGCACGGAATGACTTACCTTTGCAGGAGGATTTTAAACACAGATAAGAATGTCAGTATTTTTAGAGGGGATTCCGGTGCTGACCGGAGAGGCGGCAAGACGCTTCCAGGAAGAGGTCGAGAGGGTGAACAGCATGCCCGTGAGAGAGCTTCCGGAGGGATTTTACGACGATATAGACGAGTGTATTGAAAGATCGAGAAAATATGTGAGGGAGCATGAGGAGTTGGGATTTCGATCTGTCTAAGCGGTGCGAGCATGTGCGTCCCACGCAGTGCCTGCAGCTGCTTGGGTTCAGCTGCGGCAATGAGGACATAGACACATTCTTTCATCTGGAGGTATCTGATTATGAGACAGAGCTGATGGCAAAGACCTACGCGTTCACTGATCCCGAACGCGGCAATAGGGTCGTCAGCGTATTCTCCCTGTCAAATGACAGCATAAAGACCGACACGCTCACTAACCAGGTCCGGAACAGGCTTCAGCGTTCTATCCCTAACGCCAAACGCAAGCACTCCTATCCGGCCGTACTGCTCGGTCAGCTTGGAGTGGACATCAGATACAGGGGGTTTGGTGTAGGTACGCAGACGCTGCAGTATGTCATGAAATGGATGACCCATCCGGACAACAAGACAGGATGCAGGTTTTTGGTTGTGGACGCCTTGAATGTCGACGCCGTGCTTAAATTTTACACTGACAACGGTTTTGCATACCTCTATCCGTCCGAAGACTGCGAGCGTGATGCAAGGAGGATACAGGAGTCACGCCTGAGGACGAGGACGATGTACTGCGACCTGAGGCTGTGGCTTCTACGGCAGACCGCCGGACTGTCAGGAAAAAATATAACAGAGTAAAAAAGCAAATCATACAATGAGAGACTACAGAATATCCGTGGCCGGGACCGGCTACGTAGGGCTCAGCATGGCGACGCTGCTGTCCCAGCACCACCACGTGACGGCGGTGGACGTCATACCCGAGAAGGTGGAGATGATAAACTCCCGCCGCTCACCGATACAGGACGAGTACATTGAGAAATATTTAGCGGAGAAACCCCTCGACCTGACGGCGACACTCGACGGGAGGAAGGCGTACTCCGACGCCGACTTCGTGGTCATCGCCGCACCGACGAACTACGACCCGGTCCGGAACCACTTCGACACCAGCCATGTGGAGGAGGTGATCGACCTGGTGCTTGAGGTCAACCCGGACGCGGTGATGGTCATCAAGTCCACCATCCCGGTGGGCTACTGCCGCAGCCTCTACGTGAGGTACTGGAAGCGGGGCGTGAGGAGGCTGAACCTGCTCTTCTCCCCCGAGTTCCTGCGCGAGAGCAAGGCCTTGTACGACAACCTCTACCCCAGCCGCATCATCGTTGGAGTACCGAAGACGATAGACGGCCCAGGGTTTGAGGAGGAGAACGGCGCGATAGAGGCCATAGCCGACATCCCGTTCCTGGAGGAGGCCGCGCGCACCTTTGCCGGACTGCTGCAGGAGGGAGCGTTGAAACAGGACATCCCGACCCTGTTCATGGGCCTGAAGGAGGCCGAGGCCGTCAAGCTCTTCGCCAACACGTACCTCGCTCTCAGGGTGAGCTACTTCAACGAGCTGGACACCTACGCCGAGGTCAAGGGGCTTGACACCCGCGCCATCATAGACGGGGTGTGCCTCGACCCGAGGATAGGGACGCACTACAACAACCCGTCGTTCGGCTACGGCGGCTACTGCCTTCCCAAGGACACCAAGCAGCTGCTGGCCAACTACGCCGACGTGCCCCAGAACATGATGACCGCCATCGTGGAGAGCAACCGCACCCGCAAGGACTTCATCGCGGGCCAGGTACTGAAGATGGCCGGGGCGCACGAGTACGACGGCGGCTGGGATCCGTCAAGGGAGAGGGACGTGGTCATCGGGGTGTACCGCCTGACGATGAAGTCCGGCAGCGACAACTTCCGTCAGAGCAGCATCCAGGGCGTGATGAAGCGCATCCGGGCCAAGGGCGCCACCATCATCATCTACGAGCCGACCCTCGCGGACGGCAGCACGTTCTTCGGCAGCAGGGTCGTCAACGACCTGGAGGAGTTCAAGCGCCTCTCCAAGGCAATTATCGCAAACAGGTATGACTCATGCCTGGATGATGTGAGGGGGAAGGTATATACACGGGATATTTTCAACAGAGACTGAATAGGTCCTGCAATACCCCGCCAGCAGCACTGCTTAATTTACCGAAGTGGTTTTTATTATTGCCCCTATTGCCGTAGATTTGCAGGAGAATTACAAAGATTATAAAGTGAAGGGATATGGCAACTATTGGAGATATATGCGCGCCGGTGCTGACAGGTGAGTCGGCAAGGCGGTTCTTGGAATTTAAAGAACGTGTTGACAGCATGCCCGAGAGGGAGTTGCCTAAAGGCTTCTACGATGAGTTCGAAAAAAGCGAGGAGAAGTCACGTAAATTCGCCGAAAGACAGAAGATGATTCTTAAACTGAAAAAGGATGGAGAGTATGGAGGGGGAGATATTCAGTCTTGCACGAAAGTGCACGAGAACTAGACTGACCGAGAGAGTCATCGCTGCGGAATTTTCCTGTGGCAATGCTGAGATTGATGATTTCTTCCATAAGGAGCATCTTGATTATGAACGGGAGATGCTCGCCAGGACATATGTATTCATATCGGATGACGATCCGGCTAAGATAGTGGCGGCAGTATCCGTCTCAAATTCAGGTATCAGTATGACCACGGCATCAAGCCGCGCGAGGAACAGAATGCAGCGCGGTATTCCGAATGTGAAAAGAAAACGGTCCTACCCGGCGTTGCTGATCGGAAGGCTTGGTGTCGACATGCTATTCAAAGGGAAAGGCATCGGCTCGCAGGTCATTGACTATCTTAAACATTGGTTCAGCAGCAACGGCTATGACAGTATATGCAGATACCTTGTCGTCGATGCTGTCAATGAGCCGCATGTCCTTTACTTCTACGGGAAGAACGGATTCATGCCCCTGTATGCTACGGAGGAGGAAGAACGTGCAGCATTAGACAAAAAAGGCGACAAGCTGAATTCCCGTGTGATGTACTGCGACCTGAAGCTGTGGCGGCAAAGCCGGTCATAGTATCCGCGGTTCAGGAGAATATAGGCCAATATCACCGGCCGTTCAACTTGCGGATTGAAGGCAGAACAATCTTTAGATTACTTACAATAGCGGACAGACGTGTGGAGTAGACACTTCTGCGTAAACTGTCATACATCCTAAACACATGTTGAAAAAAAATGTCAAACTCGACGGCTCGTCCATACTTGTGACCGGAGCCGCAGGCTTCATCGGCGCCAGTCTCACAAGGAGGCTGCTGGACGAGTACCCGGACTGCCGCGTCATCGGCATCGACAACATCACAGACTATTACGACGTAAGGCTGAAGCACGGGAGGCTCGAAGCACTCAGGGCATACGGGGACCGCTTCGTGTTCTTCCGCGACTCCATCGCGGACAGGAGCGCGGTTGACCGCATATTCGGGGAATTCAGGCCCTCGGTGGTGGTCAATCTCGCCGCACAGGCGGGGGTAAGGTACAGCATCACCAATCCCGACGCGTACATCGAGAGCAACATCATCGGATTCTACAACATCCTGGAGGCGTGCCGGCACAGCTACGACGGAGGACGCCCCGGAGTCGGGCACCTGGTCTACGCCTCTTCCTCCAGCGTCTACGGGGCCAACAGGAAGGTACCGTACTCCACCGACGACATGGTGGACAACCCCATAAGCCTCTACGCCGCCACCAAGAAGAGCGACGAGCTGCTGGCGCACGCCTACAGCAAGCTCTACGACATTCCCTCCACGGGACTGCGCTTCTTCACCGTCTACGGACCCTGCGGCAGGCCCGACATGGCCTACTACAGCTTCACAGACAGGCTGGTCAGGGGTGAGAGCATCAGGATATTCAACTACGGCAACTGCCTCAGGGACTTCACATACATCGACGACATCGTGGAGGGCGTGGTCAGGGTCATGCGCCACGCGCCGGAGAGACGCACCGGGGAGGACGGACTTCCCATACCGCCGTACATGGTCTACAACATCGGCAACAGCTCCCCCGAGAGCCTGCTGGACTTCGTGACGGTGCTTCAGGAGGAGCTTGTCAGGGCCGGGGTGCTGCCGGAGGACTACGACTTCGAGGCACACAGGGAGCTTGTCCCGATGCAGCCCGGGGACGTGCCTGTGACGTACGCCGACACCGCCCCGCTGGAGCGCGACTTCGGCTTCAAGCCCTCCACCGCACTCCGGACAGGGCTCAGGAACTTCGCACAGTGGTATAAATTGCAGCATAGATAAGGATTATGATAACCACAAAAGATATTTTAGAAGAATATATTACTGCCGATGCAAAAGCTAACGGGGTTAAACTTTTCGGTATAAAAAACAAGTTAAAGAATAGATTTAATCCGATATGGCAGTTTTTAGTTGCTTTAAGGAGATATGAGTATACGAGGAATCATTGTAAAAAGAAAATTCTAACTATGCTGATATTCTTATTACGATGGAAAAGATATCATAGATTATCTGTTAAATTGGGATTCTCTATACCTCCAAATGTATGCAATCGTGGATTGTCATTACCGCATTACGGAAATATTGTTATTAATCCCGCATGTAAAATAGGGAAAAATTGCCGAATACATGTTGGTGTCAATATTGGGGCAAATGGTGGCAGCAATGGTGCTCCGGATATAGGCGATAATGTCTATATAGCTCCTGGAGCTAAACTTTACGGGAATATAAGCATAGGATCAAATTGTTTTATTGCTGCAAATTCTGTTGTAAATAGAAATTTTAACGACAACAGTGTAATTGCAGGTATGCCTGCCATTCTCAAAAAGCACATTGACAGATGCTGGTGGCAACAACATCAATTGAAATTAGACTAAACATACATAATATGAACATCTTAGTGACCGGCGGCGCCGGATTCATAGGTTCCAACCTCTGCGAGCATCTTCTGGAGGAAGGGCACACGGTGCGCTGCCTCGACAACTTCGCGACGGGACATATTGAGAACATCCTGCCGCTGTTTGAAAAACACCCCGGACGTTTCCGTCTCCTGGTAGGAGACATCCGCAACATGGAGGACTGCCGGAAGGCGGTCGACGGCATGGAGTACGTCCTCCACGAGGCCGCCCTCGGCTCGGTGCCGCGCTCCATCAAGGACCCCATAACCACCAATGCCGTGAATATCGGCGGATTTCTCAACATGCTTGTCGCGGCGAGGGACGCTGGTGTCAGGCGTTTCGTCTTCGCCGCCAGCAGCTCCACATACGGTGACAGCAGGACCCTGCCCAAGGTGGAGGATGTCATCGGCAGGCCCCTCTCTCCCTATGCCATAACCAAATACGTGGACGAGCTCTACGCGGATGTCTTCGCGCGCACCTACGGAACGGAGTACATCGGCCTGAGGTACTTCAACGTCTTCGGCCGCCGTCAGGACCCCAACGGGGCATACGCCGCCGTCATTCCGCTCTTTGTAAAGAAGTTCATGAGGCACGAGGCCCCGACCATCAACGGGGACGGCGAGTACAGCAGGGACTTCACCTATATCGATAACGTCATCCAGATGAACATGCTGGCCCTCAGGACGCAGAATCCAGATGCCGTGAACCAGATTTACAATACGGCCTACGGGGAGCGCACCACGCTCAACCAGCTCGTGGCGTACCTGAAGGAGTATCTCTCTGAGTACGACCCTGCAATAGCCGCTGTCGAGCCTGTCCACGGCCCAAACCGTGCCGGCGACATCCCCCATTCCCTCGCCGACGTGGACAAGGCCAAAAGGCTTTTGGGCTACGATCCTCAGTTCAGCATGAGGCAGGGGCTGAAGGAAGCCGTAAAGTGGTATTGGAACAATCTGTAAAGTGAAAAAATCAAAATAACTATGAAGGAAATTAAAATCTGTGTTATAGGCCTCGGATATGTGGGCCTTCCTCTTGCAAGGCTTTTTTCGACAAAGTACAAGACCGTAGGGTTCGACATGAACCCGGCGAGGGTGGCTGCCCTGATGGCAGGCCACGATGCCACCCTCGAAGTGTCCGATGAGCTGCTGCAGAGCGCAATACGCGACAACGGCTTTGTATGCACATCAGATTTGGAGGAGATACGCGGCTGCAATTTCTACGTGGTGGCCGTGCCCACTCCTGTGGATGAGAACAACAATCCGGACCTGACTCCCCTCTACGGGGCAAGCACCACTGTCGGCAAGGTCATATCCAAGGGCGACATCGTTGTCTATGAGTCCACGGTATATCCCGGAGTGACGGAGGATGAGTGCATCCCGGTCGTTGAAAAGGTATCTGGCTTGAAATACAATACAGATTTCTTCGCAGGCTATAGCCCTGAAAGAATCAATCCTGGTGACAAACTGCACACTGTAGAAAAGATAAAGAAAGTCACCTCGGGCTCTACGCCTGAAATAGGCAGACTGGTCAATGATGTCTACGGCTCAGTAATCGAGGCAGGCACGCATATGGCTCCGAGCATCAAAGTGGCCGAGGCGGCGAAGGTGATAGAAAACTCGCAGAGGGATATCAATATCGCATTCGTGAATGAGCTGTCGAAGATATTCAACAAGCTGGGCATAGACACGCAGGACGTGCTGGAGGCGGCCTCGACAAAGTGGAACTTCCTTCCGTTCAAGCCCGGACTTGTCGGAGGGCATTGTATAGGAGTCGATCCTTATTATCTTGCGCAGTGCGCCCAGAGACACGGCTACAATCCTGAGATAATCCTTGCGGGCCGCCGTATGAACGACGGCATGGGCGAGTATGTGGCGAACGAGACTATAAAGCTGATGCTGAAAAAGGGCATCCAGGTGCTCGGCTCGGACATCCTCATCCTCGGGTTCACATTCAAGGAGAACTGTCCCGACGTGCGCAACACGAAGGTCATCGACATCTACAAGGCATTAAAAGAGTACAATGTAAATGTAACCGTATATGATCCGTGGGCCAATCCGGAGACGGTCAAGCATGAATACGGCATCCAGGTGACGAATGAGCTTCCCAATGGCAGGTTCGATACGGCAGTCCTCGCTGTCGCCCACAGGAAGTTCGAGGGCCTGGACGTACCGTCGCTGCTGAATGACAGGCATGTCATATTCGATGTCAAGGCCTTCCTCAACAGAAAAATCGTAGACGGAAGGCTTTAGCTTAAACATTAAGTTGATTATGAAAGCAACATTTACATCCTTCAATCTCGGATTAATAAGCAAATATAAAGTAGAACTGATGGGGCTGAGTATAATTCTCATTGTACTTGGCCACGCAAGAGCAAGTGGAGTCGTTTATCCATTTTTTATAGATAAGCTAATAATCGCATCATTAGGGACAATCTGTTTTTTCTTATTGTCCGGAATGGGAATGTATTATTCACTTTCTAAACTCAGTTCATTTAAAAAAGAATTATTGCATTGGTATAAGAGGCGTTATACTAGATTACTTGTCCCATATTTAATATTGAGCATACCTGTATATGCAATTACTATTGCATATAATGGAGGTTCTTTCATTGATTTTATTCTGAGAATTACCACTATTAGTTTTTGGTATCCTCCGCATGAAGGAATGTGGTTTATAGCCATGATCATTCCTTTATATTTACTTTCTCCAATTGTGTTTTGGTTAACAAAAAAGTTGAAACATCAATGGAGTCAATTTGTTTTGTACGTAGCAATACTTATTGTAATGATAATGATTGGTAAGTATTCAAGTCTTGACGATGGATATTTTTACAAAGCAATATTCTTTTTCATAGGGATGTGGATAGCACCTTGTATCAAGGACGGCAAACGGATTAATTGGCCGATAGTAATTCTCCTAACATTACCTTTTTTCGTTATAGCCCGTTATATTCCAATTCTCAAGGAGATTCCAAGAGTAATATTTTTGTTTCCTACATTTTTGTTTGTTACTTGTGCCGGATATGAATATTTATCCCACCGTTACAACAAGAATATTGTGTCAAGATTAAGCGATTTTATTGGAAGAATCTCGTTGGAAATGTATTTGGCACACGTCTATTTCGCCGGTCTATTGTTGCAATTCCAAGTGTCTCTTTTCCCGGAATTTCCATTGCTTTCTGCATACATCCAATATACTGTTGTCGTGGCACTGTCCCTTTTGTGCTCCATCTATGTCAATAGACTGAGTAAAAGGATAATGAAAAGTTTAAATGTGTAGTATATAATTAAGGTCCAATGATAAAATCATCAAATGTACATATATTATTGGCATTATTTGCTCTGATGGTTTTATATACCAATGGTGGAAATATTGGAATGCTTATAGCTGCGCCTCATGCTATATATATTACTTTAAAAAGGGATATCACTTTACTACCAGCAATACTGATTCATTGCGCCGCCGGCAATAGTGTCAGTATATTGATTTTTTTGATTTTTATGTACTTCTCATTCTCAAACTATAAACAGTATCCAAAAAATATATCGTATATCCTTTTGTGCCTGGCCGCATTATTACCAATAATGGCACATCTTGTGTATCAAAAAATTTTCATAGACGGCATGCATGTTCCTATAGCTATGATGGATATTCAATATTATTTAGCATTTTTTGCTTTTTTTTATATATTCTCCATCAAATCTAATACTGAAAAAAGGATTGACACTGCAAAGAAAAGTATACTCGTAATACTGACGTTATGCATTATTCAGCCTTTTCTGAATGAGAGTTTTTTCAGGATATCACAAGCAGGATACTTTTTATCTTTATCGATATTTGCAGCGTTTTTCTGTAAGAAGATTAGATTCAACGTATTGATTGTATTATCCATAATCAGTATATCTATATTTTTAATAAATAGGAACGTCTCTGAGTTTACAATTTTGTTTACCGCTTGCTATTCATTCTTAATCACTTACTTATATTTCAAAAATCACCGGAGGACATTGACAATTGTTACAGGATATATTCCTTTCATAGTCATCCTTGTCTTATACGTTATTGCCATACATAGTTATTTGGATATAGAGAATCTCAAATTTGACGAAACAGCTTCGTTTATAGACCGTTTAAAGTATAAATTTTTTGCAGACAGGGCTCCTTATTGGACGGCGGCCATTAAACAAATTGCGGAGTATAAACATCTATTTCCAATACACGACATGCCTGATATGACGGCAACTCTCACAAGCGGACAAGAGACAGAATTCTCATTTGGAGCTCATACAACATTTCTGGCTCTGGTAAGAAATTTTGGCATCATTCCCGGAGTGGTACTTTGCCTGTCATATATAGTATGCACAACTTTATCCGGCATGGTATTCAAAATGCAGTCACTGAATCCCTATCAGGTCATTGTCTATGCCACGGCTATATCGTCATTAATTATAATTTGCCTGACAGGTACATACACAATGATGTTGTTGTTTGCTGTATTCTCCTTTGGGATATCTGGAATGGCATATAGTGAATACTCTTCATCAACAACTGTAAATTATGACAACATAACAAACAATACAAAATGACAAATATATGATAAGCGGACTACAGTACACTAAAATTAATGGCGGCGTGGAGAATGGTGCCAATGTGACAGAAGGCTTTATACTATAGACAACATCATGATTGCGATTTCATCTGCACAAATTGTCTCTGACACAAAGGGCGTGTTAATGTGCCTGGTTTGACATTGTCATAACTTCAGTTTCGGGACAGTCCAAGAATATGGAGCTGATTAAAATCGCTGAAAAAAGGAATAGAACATCAGTTAAAAATTTTTCTGTATGAAGATAGCCATATATCATAGACCAGGTTCATTTTCAGACGGGTGGATTAGGTATTGTAATGACAATGGTATTGATTATAAAATAGTAAATGCGTATGAATCCGATATAATAGAGCAGGTAGCGGATTGCGATGCTTTCATGTGGCATCATCATCACGGAAATTATATAGATGTACTGTTTGCAAAACAACTATTATACTCTTTGCAAAGAGTTGGAAAGAAAGTGTTCCCGGATTTCAATACAGGGTGGCATTTCGATGATAAGGTCGGGCAAAAATATCTATTAGAAGCAGTTGGTGCACCTATAGTCCCTTCTTATGTCTTTTATACTGAAAAAGACGCTTTGAATTGGATAGAAAATACATCTTTCCCAAAAGTATTCAAATTGCGCGGTGGAGCAGGATCTTCGAATGTTAAATTAGTAAAGACTAAAAACTATGCGAAAAAAATTGTAAAAAAGGCATTCGGTAAAGGTTTTCCGCAATTTGGAAGAACAGATTACTTGAAAGAAAGATATAAGAAATGGAAAAACGGGAAAGATTCGTTTTTGGGTGTATGTAAAGGTTTTTACAGATTATTCTTTCCTCCTGAATATTCTAAGATGCATGGTCGAGAAAAGGGATATGTTTACTTTCAAGAATTTATTAAGGACAATAAATTCGATATAAGGGTAGTTGTAATAGGAAACAATAAGGCCTTTGGATTAAAGCGAATGGTAAGAAAGAACGATTTCAGAGCATCTGGAAGCGGGGATATTATATATGATAAATCCGGAATAGATGAGAGATGTGTAAGAGTATCGTTTGATATTGCTAAAAAACTTGAAACACAGTCATTGGCTTTAGACTTTATTTTTGATGAAGGCAACAATCCATTAATAGTGGAAATAAGTTACGGATATTCAATAAAGGCATACTATAAATGTGAAGGTTATTGGACGGATGATATGATATGGCATGAAGGAAATGGCTTTGATATAGAAGGATGGATGGTGGAAAACATTATCAAATAATCACGGCTATTTATAATACAGACAGAAATGACAGATAAAGATTTAATACAGTTAATAAAATACATAATAAAACCTTGTAGGATTGTAGATACTTACTATTATCTGAAAGAGTATAAAAAATGGAGATTCAACAATTCAAGGATTGGCATCCGGTCATACACCCATGGATCAAGTTTAGGAGATACATGCGTAATAGGTTGTGATAACAACATTATTAATTCAAAAATAGGCCGTCATTCAAATATTAAGTCGCATTGCAACATTTATAATACAACTGTCGGGAAGTTTTGCGTATTCGCTCAGAATGTGACAGTTGGCACAGGTAGGCATCCCGTGCATTTTACGTCCACCAATTTCCTTTTTTACTCCAACACAAAGAGCTTCAAGACGTTTGCTGACGGGGAGTATTTCCATGATGAGCATGACGTAATAAACATTGGTCATGATGTTTGGTTCGGCGCCAACAGCTCGGTAGTAGGAAATGTCAACATCGGTTCAGGAGCCGTGATAGCTTATGGTGCTGTTGTTACTAAGGACGTGCCGCCCTATGCTGTCGTGGGAGGTGTTCCCGCGAGAATTATAAAAATGCGTTTCTCTGATGACATAATAAAGCGGTTGTTGGAAATAAAGTGGTGGAATCTTTCCGATGCATTCTTTGAGAAGCATTTCAAATTGATGCATGACCCGATTGCGTTAATCAGTTTCTACGACCATAACAAGAGTTACGTTGAAAAATTCAGGATATCAAATGATTAGGCAATTAAAAGAGAAGTTTCTTGCAAATGATGCCAGAGGTAAAAAGGTACAAAAAAATATTATAGTAATAATAATACTGCAAGGAATAAGCGTTCTTACAAGCTTTCTCTTAGTTCCTTTGACTATAGACTATGTCTCGGCTTCTGAGTACGGGATATGGCTTACTATATCCTCCATAGTCGGGTGGTTTTCTTTGGTGGATATAGGAATGGGTAGCGGATTGAAAAATAAACTGACAGAAGCATTAGCACAAAACGATATTATTCTGGCGAAAAAATATGTAAGTACCACATATATTTCACTAGGTATATTCGTAACCTTAATTTTTTCGATTTTACTTGCTGTGACGTGCTTTATAGACTGGGCTGTAATACTCAATCAAGCGGATTCAATGAAGTCTATGTTGACGGAGACAATGTTTATTGTTGTCGCTTTCTTCGCAATGAGAATGATTGTTTCATTGATAAGCATGATTCTCACAGCACATATGCTTCCTGCCGCATCAACAGCAATCAATACCGCTTCCAATTTATTGACTCTTATTGTTATCCTCATACTAACAGAACTGATACCTGGAGACCTACGAGTATTGGCATTAGTCCTTAGTGGTATTCCAGTGCTGATATACATACTTGTAACTATAATACTATTCAGTAAAAAATATAAAAAGATATCTCCTTCTTGGAAATATTTTGACAAAAGAGAGATGAAATCATTACTGAATCTAGGAGTTGGTTTCTTTTTTATTAAGATCAGTATGATATTACTCTTTCAGACAAGTAATATAATAATAATCCACTGGTTTACAAATGAGGATGTCGTTGTCTACAATGTTGCTTATAAGTTGTTTTCAGTAGCATTTATCATGTTTGATATGTTGGTACAGCCTTATTGGACAGCATTTACAGATGCATGGGTGAAAAAAGACAATGAATGGATACAAGACTCTATTGCAAAATTATTGAGAATCTGGAAGGTAATATCTTTGTGCTGTATAATAGTATTGCTTTTGTCTCCTATAATTTACAAAATATGGATTGGTGATTCTGTTCATATTCCATTTATTCTTTCAGCCGTAATGTGTCTGTACTTTATATGTAGATGCTACGGAGGTACTTACAATATGTTTATTAATGGAACAGGTAAAATTAGGATACAGTCAATAACGTTGGCAATTATGACTTTACTGTATTTCCCGTTAGCATACTTCTTGGCCAAAATACTGAATATCGGACTTATCGCCATACCACTGTCATTAATAGCAACTGATATATATTCCCTTTTTATAGCCAGAATACATTATAAACGCTTATTGAGCAATAGTGCGACAGGTTTGTGGAATAAATAATTATATGCCATGAGAATATTGTTAATAAGGAAGCTCAATCCTTTTTTTGATGCCTCTGCGAGTGGCAACAGATATGCGTCTCTTATAAGCGGCTTAGTAATGCTTGGCGCAGAAGTTTCAATTCTTGTAACAGGAGGATACAATACTTCTGTCGAGAGAAAGCTCTTAACGAAAGAAACAAGTTATGATGGAGTAAAAATCAGGTATCTGATTTCTACCAGCAATCATTCAATATGGTGGCGTAGATTCAATAAATATGTTTTAGACAAATATTGCAGGAAGTTTATTAAAAATAAAATAAAGAAGCATATTCTATCATATAAAGGCGATTACATTTGGATTACAAATGAATTGCTGATTCTATCATCATTTGCTGAAGTTTACAGTCGGTTACAGTGCAAGTCACTCATGGAGATAAATGAGTTTCACGACATCTATAAACTGGATGGTAAAGTAACTAACAGATTGCAACAGAAACATGCGGAAGATTTGGAAAAGGCATTTCTTGAGTCTGTCAAACATATTGACTGCTTTGCGATAATGACGAACACCCTTCTGGAGTATTACAAGAGTTTATTCAAGCCGGATGCTGTCTTCATTCACTTGCCTATGACGGTAGACATGTCAAGGTTCAACATCGTAAAATCGACTGATACAGATGAAAAATATGTCGCTTTTGCCGGCTCATCTGACAATCTTAAAGACGGACTGAACATATTAATTGAAAGCTTTGGAAAGATTCATACAAGATATCCTGAATATAAGCTCAAAATAGCAGGATTTTACCATCGTGATGTAGAAAAACAAAAACAGATAATAACGCGATACAAGATTCAGGATAAAGTTCAATATATTGGTGTACTGACCAGAGAGCAGATTCCACAATTCTTGATAAACGCATCTATTTTAGCACTTGCACGTCCAGATTCACATCAAGCACAAGGTGGATTCCCCACGAAACTCGGAGAATATTTAGCGACTAAAAATCCAGTATGCGTAACGACAACAGGCGAAATAGGCAATTATCTTACTGATAATGAATCAGCCTTTTTGGCAATTCCAGGTAGTGTCGATTCATTCACCGATGCTTTAGACAGGGCTATGAGGGACAATGATAATGCAAGAAAAGTTGGATTTGCGGGTTATGAAGTCGCAAAAAAGAATTTTGATAAGGAAGTGCAGTCAAGAAGGCTGTATGATTTTCTCTTTGATAATTTAAAGAATAATAAATGAGTGTATTCACGGAGAAAGTCCTGTTGATAACAGGCGGCACGGGCAGTTTCGGAAACGCCGTGCTCAGGAGGTTCCTCGACAGCGGCCTCAGGGAGATCCGCATCTTCTCGCGCGACGAGAAGAAGCAGGACGACATGCGCCACGGCCTTCAGGCGCGGTACCCGGAGCTGTCGGGGAAGGTGAAGTTCTACATAGGCGACGTCCGCGACAGGGCGTCGGTGGACGTGGCGATGCGCGGCGTGGACTACGTGTTCAGCGCCGCGGCCCTGAAGCAGGTGCCCTCGTGCGAGTTCTTCCCGATGGAGGCCACGCGCACGAACGTCCTGGGCACGGAGAACGTGCTCCTCTCGGCCATCGAGCACGGGGTGAGGAACGTGGTGGTGCTCTCCACGGACAAGGCCGCGTACCCCATCAACGCGATGGGCATCTCCAAGGCCCTGATGGAGAAGGTGGCGATAGCCAAGGGGCGCGAGCTCGGGGAGGGGGCGGCGACGACCATCTGCTGCACGCGCTACGGCAACGTGATGGCCAGCCGCGGCAGTGTCATACCCCTGTGGGTGGAGCAGATGACCGAGGGGCAGCCCATAACCATAACGGACCCGAACATGACCCGCTTCATGATGACCCTGGACGATGCGGTGGACCTGGTGATATACGCCTTCGAGCACGGCCACAACGGCGACCTGTTCGTGCAGAAGGCCCCCGCGGCCACCCTCGGCACCCTGGCCAGGGCCCTCAAGGAGATCTACGCCGAGGTTGACCCCAAGTATGGTGAGACAGAGGTGAGGATCATCGGCACGCGCCACGGGGAGAAGCTGTACGAGACCCTCGTGACCCGCGAGGAGATGGCCCGCGCCATCGACATGGGAGGCTACTACCGCATCCCCTGCGACACGCGGGACCTGAACTACGACAAGTTCTTCAGGGAGGGCAACGAGGACCTCTCCCACATAGAGGACTACCACAGCCACAATACCCGCCGCCTTGACGTGGAGGGCATGAAGGAACAGCTGATGCGCCTGCGCTTCATCCGGGAGGACCTCGGACTGATTCCGAGGGCCAAGGCACGAGACATACGCTCAGAGTAGCGGAGAGGACGCACCGCACTGCGGGTGCGCAGAACTGCAGTATCCATATTCGGGATATTCAATCTCATAACAATAAACAGATATCACAATGAGAATTCTTGTCACCGGCGCCAAGGGTTTTGTCGGAAGAAACCTGTGCGCCCAGCTGCGCAACATCCGCGACGGCAAGGCCCGCGGCTGCGCGGACCTGAGGATAGACTCCATATACGAGTACGACACCGACTCCACCCCTGAGGAGCTGGACAGGTACTGCGCGGACG
>CALVDI010000023.1 GCA_944326225.1 uncultured Bacteroidales bacterium
ACGGCCCTCCATTCTTTCTTCGAGGGACGGGGAATCTGAGTCAGTGCATGGAAGTTCTTCCATACGCATTTGGGATCTAAATTGTCAATAGTCATTGGTTTTATGTTAAATATGTTATTTTGTCAGTAAATTTACGGGGAAGGTCTGTGTTTGTCCTTTCTGATAAATAGGAATTCTGTTTTGAAGGAGCACCTTCTGTCCGTCTGTGATTTTCACGGTGCATACAGCAGGGATTTTATAATAGATGCTTCCGTGTTTTGAGGCTCTGAATCTGGATGCGTAATTATTCTCAGTTTGTTCGATGACCTGTTCGGTTGCGGAGCTTGTATTTTCTGGCGTAATTTCCATTACAATAGGGCGGCCGGATAAATTGTCTGCAGGTAAAAGCCCTTGAGTGTCAGATATTCTGAAGGCGATAAGAATCTCTTTGCTGTGGCTGCTGTCGGGTATGGCGTCGAAACTCATTATTTGTGTGGAATGTGTAGCGGAACCTATGAAAAGGCTCATCAGCCTGTCCTCAATCCGCCCGATTTCTTCGATTGCCGCCCTCAAGGCATCTCCGCTGAATGTGGCATCAGTATTACCTGTGATGATGTTGAATCGATGTTCTCTTAGCTCAAGTATCATGGCCGCGGCTTCTTGTGCTTTTTTCTCAGTGTTTTTTTCTATGACATGGCTCTGTTTGAATGCAATCCTCTCATATCCTCCTTGATTGTCCCAGTCATTCCGGTATAGAATGGATTCGGTGGAAGTCAGGTTGTCAGTAGCTTCGGATTCAAGCATCTCCCGGTCACTGGTGGATGAGGTGGAAAATCTCCACGAATTTTCAATGTTATCTTGATCATCGGACATCATAATAAGTCCTTGAGATGTGAATTTTATAAAAGGAAAGGAGGAGATGTTGTTTCTTAATCCATCAAGGTTGATGATAAAGCATTTGTCTTTGTCCGCTTCTAGGTAAGGGGTTAGTCTTATGCTGGACAGGTTGTAAGACATATGGGCTTTTTGCGGGATATCTATTCCCAGATATTTTTTTGCGTATTCGGCATACGGGCCGGGAGTGTAGCTGCTGCAGATGGCTTCAACTGTGATGTGAAAAGATGTTGACGGTAGTGAATATGCGACAGTCTGTGCTGGAGCCTCAGCTGCGGAGACTGCAGTCGCTGCAGCCATAATAATCAATGTCCTGAGTTTCATGAAACGGTCCTCTTTATGATAAAGAACAAAGTTATCTTTTTTATGTCAAAAAGCCAAATATTATAATAGAATCGAGAATAAGTCTTCCTTTGGCCAAGAGTCAATCCGGGCGGAAGCCGTGCGGTACATCCTGTCTATGTAGCGGGTGAATCTGGAGCCTTTCCATGAGCTGGTGTTGGTCACGAACATCCATATGTATCCGTCGGCCTGCTTTGTGAGCATAGCGCTGGTGCCGGCAAGGGTTCCGGTTCTGGTCCAGTCTTTTCCGGCACCGGCTCTTACCCAGCCTATGGGCCGGACCCGATCTGCTGTCATCGTTCTGACACTGGTCTCTGAGATGACATCCGGGACAGACGGGTCTCCGTCTATGGAGGCGACGAACCTTACAAACTCGGATGGGGAAGCCACCCATCCGCCTGCGCCCAGAAGGCCTTCGATGTTGCTGCCGCCGTAGCTGCGGTACAGCGAGTCCCCGCTGTTGTCGAAAGCAGGCACGGGAGTCGCGTCATGGGTCTCATAGTAGCGTACTTCGTTTGGGTATCTGTCCTCGTACAGGTTGCGGGCAAGGTGCATGTCGTAGCAGCCTGCCGGGTGAAGGATATTCTCCTGGCAGTACTCCTCGTATTCCGTTCCGCTGCATACTTCGATTATCTTTGTGAGTATAAGGTAACCCAGGTTGGAGTAGCGGTAACCTTGCCCGGGGGTGTATCCGAGTCTCTCACTGAGTGCGTATTGGATCACCCGGTCCATGTCAGGTACGGTGTCCAGTTTCTCCCAGATGATGATCTCGCGTGTGGTGAACAAGGGATCTCCCTTGTGCATGGTGAATCCGGCCTTGTGTCTGAGCAGCTGCTCTACAGTGATGTCCTTGATACGCCTGTCCCGTATGTCTCTGAATCGGGGGCAGTCCAGGATGCCACCGTCTCCGAACACCCTGTCGTCGAGGCTGAGAACCTTGCGCTCGCACAGCTGCATGATGGCCGTGGCCGTGATAAGCTTGGAGAGGGAGGCCACCCTGAAAATATTTCCCGGGGACATTTTTTCGCCTTTTTCCTCATCGGCCCAGCCGTATCCTTTTGAGTAGATCAGGCGTCCGTCTTTCATGACAGCCAGGCTTCCGCCTTTGATCTCCCATCTTTTCATGAATCTCTCGATATATGCGTCCATGGCTTCTGACTGTTCTGCGGTGCCACAGATCTCATTGGTCAGTATGCTGTTGATGGAAACAGTGTTGATGTTGCCTGAGTCCGCATCTGTAGCAAGGTGCCTGGAGTCGGGGCTCCTGCGCGTCAGCATCAGCAGTATCGTGAGCAGCAGGACAGCGGCGGTCATGGCTGTCAGTTTGTAAAGGGAACGGCGTGTTGTCATCTGTAAGTCTTGCAGCAAAGTAAGAAATCATCAATAGTCCTGGAGTTGTCTGATCCGTGGGAGCGGCGTATATAGTATGTGGTCATGGGAGAGGATGCGCCGTTGACGGTAAGTGTGGCGAAGACTGTGTTGTCTCCGTTTTTCCAAGGAGTGTCGGTTACGGCGATATCCACATCGGCTTCCTCAAGCAGTGATGCTGTCTCATACATGTCTCTTTCGAGGACGGTGAGTTCGGTCCCCGGGTGTATCCTTGTGTAGTATTCGGCCAGAGGTTTGAGGACAAATCTGGCTGCTTCCGGAGCAGCCGCTATCACAAGGTGCTTTCTTTCGTCACGTTTTGCGGGGACAAGTTCCCGCTCTGCGCAGCGGTAGAGATTGAGTATCCGCTCGGCATAGTCAAACAGGATGCGGCCTTTCTGAGTGAGGCCCGTCTCTTTCCGGCTCCTGAGAAACAGAAGATCGCCTATGGAGCCTTCCAGTTCCGAGATGTGGTTGCTGACAGCCGGTTGAGTAATCCCCAGTTCTTTGGCGGCGGCAGTAAAACTTCCCTTGAGTGCTACGGTATAAAATACTTTAAGTCTATAGTCGCAAATCATGCCTTGCTTACTTGAATTTAATAAAAAGGGGGGAACAGTCGAGGGAACAACAAATTGTTACAAAGATACAGCTTTTTATTAAATTATGTGTGATTTTTAAAGCTTTCCTATGGACTTCAGATAATTAGTGCAGGCAAGCCTGTAATCTGCCACGGCCTCTATCCATTCAGTACGGCACTTGCTCCACTGAGTCTGGGCCTCCAGGACATTGACGAGAGTCTCCATGCCCAGCTCGTACTGGTCCCGGCAGACTTTCAGATTGGTCTCTGCGCTTTTCAGGGAACTTTCAGCGAGGCGCACCTGCAGGGCGGCTTCCGAGACGGCGTAACTGTTTTTGGCCCTTTCCAGCTCCATCATGCCGCTGAGTCTTTCCAGCTCGCTCCGGGCCATCTCGTACTCCTTTTTAGCTGACTTTATCTTCAGATATCCCTCGCCCCATGCGAAGATGGGTACTTTGATAGTGGCCATGACCGTGAATCCGGCCTGGTTGAGCAGGGTCTCGCCCATGAGTTTAAGCCCGTATGAATATCCGTAGCTGGCCATTACACCGAGCTGCGGCAGGAAGTCGGACCGCACGAAGTCCACGTTGCGCCGTTTCAGTTCGGCCTGTCCGGCCAGCAGCCTGTAGTCGGCCCGGTTCTCTATGGAGTCGCTGTCCAGGGCTATGCTCTCGGGAACCGCCGCCGTGCTGTCCAGGGAGAAACCGCTCTGGTCCACTTCTATCTCGGTCGTCAGGGGCAGGCCCAGGATGTGGCACAGATTCATCATTGACAGCCGTTTCCCGTTCCGGGCCTTGGCAAGAGCCAGAGCAGCGTTGTTGCGCTGAACCTCCACCTTGACCAGATCGGTGGAGGTGGCCATGCCGACATCGATGGCGTCTTCCACGAACCTGTATACTTCGGATACCGTGCTGTCCAGACTCTCGGCTGTCTCCAGCAGCTTGCAGGTCTTGACATACATCCAGTAGGCCTCGTCCACCGATACAGTCACCTCCTCGGCCTTGAGCTCGGAGTTGAGCCGGGCCATCTCGGTGCCGAGGGCGGCCATACGGTAGCCGGATATGATTTTGCCGCCCATGAAGACGGGCTGCGTCACGGACACGCCTGCGGTTAAGGTATTGGCAAGGTCTACGGACAGGGTCATCGGAGGGATGACGGCGTACTGGTTGAATACGGGTATGCCGTTGTTGTAGACTATGTTGCCGGCAGGGTCCTTCATCAGGTCGGGTACGAGGTTGCCGTAGACGTTCTTGTAAATGGGCAGGGCACCTCCGCTGAAGTCGTAGTCAAAGCTTTCTGAAGTCCAGAGATACAGTCCGTACCCGGAGAATTTGGGCAGGAAGTTGGTGATGACGGCCTTGCGGTCCAGCTCGGTCTTCTCTTCCATAAGCTGTGCGTTGCGCAGTATCGCGCTGCTGTCCAGAGCAATGATGCGGCACTGCTCCAGTGTCAGGAATCGTTTCTGGGGCTGGGCAAGTACTGTACCGGCTGTCAGCAGAAAGATGGTCGCGGCGATACCTGCATATCTTATCGTATGTCTCATGGTCAGGCTTTTTTAATCTTGAAGAACAATGAGTAAAGTACCGGCAGGAAGACCAGGGTAATCAGGGTACCTACGGTCAGTCCGCCCATGATGGTCACGGCCAGCGAGCCGAAGAGCGGGTCGAAGAGCAGGGGCGCCATACCCAGGACGGTGGTCATCGAGGCCATCATCACGGGCCGCAGGCGGGAGAGGGTGGAGTCCACCACGGCTTTATACGGCTCAACGCCCAGGCTGAGCTGACGGTCTATCTCGTCGATGAGGACGATGCCGTTCTTGATCATCATGCCGATGATGCCCAGGCAGCCGACCATGGCCACGAAGCCGAAGCTCATGCCGGCGGCCAGCATACCGAAGACTATGCCGATAGCCACCAGAGGCAGGCAGCAGACGATGATCAGAGGCTTTTTGATGTCCTTGAACAGGGCGATCATAATCAGCAGCATGACCACAATCGCGTGAGGGAAGTACTTGAAGAGATACTGTGTGGACTGGCGGCTGGCATCATATTCACCGAGCCATGTGAGCGTGTAGCCGTCGGGCAGCTCTATAGCCTCTATCCTGTCCTTGATCGCGTTCCTGGCCTGGGCGGCTGTGTAGCCCGCCGTGTTGTTGCACTGGGCCTTGATGGCTCTCTGTCCGTTGTACCGGCAGATCTTGGGCTCGTTCCATTCGATACTTACTCCCGATGTGATAGTGTTAAGCGGTATGGGACCGGTCAGTTTCTCTATGATGTCTTCCTTTCCGACCGTGCCGGTCATCACACCCTGGACGGTCTCCATATTGGCTACGGAGGATATGGACGGCAGCAGACCCCATACCGGAGCGTTGCGGATGCTCTCCACAGGCTCGCCGTCCATGCCGGTGCTGCGGATATAGATACCCAGTTTCTCAGCTCCGTCGTTGAGGGTGCCGCAAGGGATGCCTCCGGCCGCAGCCATTACCGATATGCCGGCCGCACTGCGCGATATGCCGGCCTGACGTGCCGCAGACTGATCGTAGTCCACCTTGATGGCGGGCACCATCGGAGACCAGTCGTCGGTCACCAGCCAGGTGGCGTCGCTTTCCTCCATGATGGCCTGAGCTTGTGCGCAGAGATCCTTGAGCACGGCGGGGTCAGGCCCCTGGAACATCACCTCGATGGGATAAGGGCGGTACATCAGGTTGTACTGCTTGACTCTCACGTAGGCTTCCGGATAGGCGTTCATAAGCTCATTCTGTATCCTGGGGATGCTCTCCACCATCCTGTCATAGTCCTTGTAGTCTATGATCAGCTCTCCGTAGCTCAGCGACGGGTCGGCAATGGCCCTTACCAGGCAGTACCGTCCCGGAGTGCCGCCGAGCGAAGTGACGACGTGATCCACATTGTCGTCCTGACGGATATAGGCCTCGATTTCCTCCAGGTCGCTCTCCACCTTTTCCGGAGCCGTGCCTTCCGGCATCCGGTATTCTATATAAAGCTGGTTGTAGACCATGTCGGGGAAGAACATCTGGGGTATATACTGATAGCACCATACGCTGCCGAGCACCAGGATGACGGCTATGCCTACGGCGATGAGGCGGTGGGAGAGCACGTGGTCCAGTACGCGGCGGAACCAGCGGTATATCTTAGAGTCAAACGGGTCTTTGTTCTCATTGGCGGTGCCGCTTCCCTTGGGATAGCGCAGGGTCAGGTCGCAGTGGACCGGGACGTGGGTCAGTGCCAGTATCCAGCTCAGCAGCAGGGAGACGGCCAGGACTATGAAGAGGTCCCTCACGTAGGTTCCGGCCATATCCGGGGACATGAATATCGGGAAAAATGCCAGTATGGCGATGACCGTGGCTCCGAGCAGGGGCATGGCCGTCTTCTTGCAGATGTTGGTCAGGCACTGGGGCTTGGGCACTCCGCGCTTCATGTCTACCAGTATGCCGTCCACGATTACTATGGCATTGTCCACCAGTATGCCCATGGCTACGATGAAGGAGCCGAGGGACACCCTCTGCAGTGTGCCGTCCATCATGTCCAGGATAAAGAACGAGCCGAAGACTATCACCACGAGGCTGGTGGCTATGATGACTCCGCTGCGGAAGCCCATGGTCAGCATCAGCAGAAGGATGACGATGACTATGGATTCTATCAGGTTGACGATGAATGTGTTGATGGAACCGCTCACTATCTCCGGCTGGAAGAACACCTTGTGAAATTCTATGCCGGCGGGGATGGACTCGGTCTTGATCTCTTCCAGCCGGGCTTCCACTTCCTTGCCGATCTTGATGATGTCGGTGCCCGACTCGGCGGAGATGAGCAGGCCGATGGCCGGCTGTCCGTCGTACTTCATGGAGTTGCGCACGGGAGTCTGATAGCCGTAGGTGATGTCGGCCACGTCGGAGAGCTTGAGCTGGTCGTCCTCGTGCCCCTGGATGATGAGGTTGCGTATGTCGTCTATGCTTCCATAGGCATCTCCCATCTCTATCTTCATCCTGCGGTCAGGGGTGTCGAAATACCCTGAGTAAATGACGGAGTTCTGGGAGTTGAGGGTGGTCAGCAGCTCTGTGGGATGCACTCCGAGGTTGGCCATGCGGTCGGCCTTCATGTCGATGTTTACGCAGCGTGTGCGCTCTCCGTATGTCATGGCCTTTGCCACCCCGTCAATATTGCTGACCTCGCGGCAGATCATATCCGCGTACCGTCCGGCCTCATCGTACCCGTAGCCGTCGAACGTGAGCGCGTAGAACATTCCGTACACATCTCCGTAGTCATCCAGGACCATGACCTGTGCCGATGCCGGCAGAGTGGCCTTTGCGTCATTGACCTTACGGCGGAGCATGTCCCATTCCTGCTGGGTGGCCCCGTCCGGAGTGGTGGTCTTGAGAGTTACCGTGATGATGGCCATGTCGTCAAAGGACTGGGATGTGACCGTACCTACCTCGTTCATCCTGCGTATAGTCTCCTCCAGCGGCCGGGTGACCTCCAGTTCCGTCTCGTATGCCGTCGCTCCGGGATAGACTGCGGCCACTACGGCGACCTTGACCTTAATCTCCGGGTCCTCGAGCTTGCTCATGCTGTTGTAGGCGAAGACTCCGCCCACGACGAGACAGATGAGTACGGCTACTACGAGTATCTTGTTCTTCAGTGCATATTCTGCAATATTCATGGCTGTAGGGAATTACAGAAGATTACCGACGTTGGTGGCTGATGCTCCGGGCAGGATCCGGACCTGTTCCCCTTCTTTCAGAGAGTGGACTCCGGCTGTCACGACTGTCTCCCCGGCATTGAGCCCTGAAGTGATGCGGGCGTTGCCGTCCCGGTCGATGTCCTCGGCTGTGACTGCGCGTCCCTCCACTCTGCCGTCCCGGTCTACGACCCAGACACAGCTCTGTCCCTGCGACTCGAAGAGGGCTGTGGCCGGTATGCTAACCGAGGCGTCTTCATCTGAGTTGAACTCAATGTACACGGCGGTGCCTGTTCCGGGATGGGGCGTGGTCCCGTCAGAGGCCGGTCTGAGGGCGTAGCGGGCTGTGAAAAGCTGGTTGAGATTGGCCTTCTTGGTGATGTCTATCAGGTCCAGCCGGAAAGTCCTGTCCGGATAGATGTCCACAGTACACCAGCTGCGGAGTGCCTTGTCTATGCTGGCGAAGTCCGTGGCGGGGATGTCCACCCTGACTACGGGGGCATTGTCGCTGATGAGAGTCACTACAGGCATACCTGCGCCTACGGTCTCGCCGGCCTCAAAGTGTATCTGCTGGACGTAGCCGTCAAAGGGTGCGGTCATCTTCGTGTCGTTGAGAGCGTTCTTGTGCGCGTTGTAGAGCGCGGTCATCTGCTCCAGACCGTAGCGGGCCTTATCGTAGTCGTTCTGGGCCGCGCTGCCCCGGTCGGCCAGCTCTATGACCCTGCCGGCCTCGGCCTTGGCCTGCTCGTATTTTGCTGTGGTGGCCTCCAGCTGCAGGGCGTAGTCCCTTTCCTCAATCTCCGCCAGAGTATCTCCTTTGCATACGTGCTGTCCCTCGCGGAAATGCACCGCCGCTATCGGTCCAGCCACCCTGAACGACAGATTGACATCTTTCTCGGGCTGAATCCTGCCTGGATAGGATACGGTCCTCGTACTGCCTGTGTTTTCAGCTGTGGCAGTCCTGACATAGGGGATGCTTTCCTCTTTCCGCCCTTGTTCACCGTTAGTGCCGCAGCCTGCCAAAATGCTTGTTATAGAGGCGGCAGCGGCTGTTACCGCAAGTCCTTTGAGTACACGTCTCATCGTATTGTTCAGTTATTTAAACCTTATTTAATAGTCTATTAATACGGATGAGCTACAAGCCGCAAAAACTATGCCCCCATCTGAAAGGGTACTGTTATTATACGTTTCTCCAATGGAATTAGAAACGGATGCCGAGTCCGATGCCGCTCTGCTGGATGCCGATGGACACTTCGGAGACTGAGGCAGGGGTTCCGGGAGCATAGCATTCGGCGGCTTTCTTCAGTCTGGCATTGCCGACGCACAATAACGGAATACTGGTCAGCAGCATGGTTCCTCCGATAACCAGACATGGTATGGAAGTGACAGTCCCGAGAAAATATGGTACCCAGCTGTCAGCGGTATTGAGTGAGCCGAGGGAAGTGGCAAAGAGTACGATTCCGACAGCTCCGAATCCGCCACCGATACTGCTTACGATGACTCCGGCCCTGTATAGTCTGCGTCCGGATGAGTATAGCTGAAGACTTTCTTCATCCATGATGCTGCTGGCAATATCAAGATCAATCCTTGTGCCTGTCTCCGTGTACAGATGTCCGCCCCTGCGCTCCAGCCGCTGAGGTCTTTCACCGATGTACTGCGCCTGCGCTGCCAGGCACGCAGCCATGACAGTCAGTATTGTAATCATAAGTCGTTTCATAATCGTTCGCGTTATTCGTTGTAGGAATTTTCCAAGATAAAGAGCAGCGTTTGAGTACGGTTCTCATGGTCAATGAGGCTCTGCCAGTAATCAAAGTCCCAGAACCGCTTGTTGAGGAGGTCCTGTTGATTCTCCGGATGCAGTCTGAACAGTGTGTCAAGCTTCATATTCAGAATAACCAATGTGTCAGGCTTATATGGATTTGAAAAGCTGAATTCGAAATCAAAAAACGAAGCACTGCCCATACTGGTATATTGGAATATACAGCCTTTATCGCCAGCTTTGATATGCACATTGTGGATCTCGGTGCTGTCTGACCGTGTAACGATGATGTCCTCATCCAGTTGGTTCTCTATGTACCAGAATCCAGTATAATTCGGGTCGCATGATGGGATGAATAACATTACAGTTGTAAACAGCGCAACGAGAAAATGATAGTATTTCATGGATGAAGGCTTTAAAAATATTGTGTAAAGATATAAAATATTGTGTAAAGATATAATGATTGTCCGCAAGGTAGAGGGGCCTGGTCTTTCGACTGCTGGTCTCCTGGCTTCGGTGTCTGCGAGTGACCTGCCTGATGCTGTTTTGAGAAATGTCTGATAACGAGGCGAATGTAAAACAGTGCGGATGAAAGTAGGGAATAGTTGGAAATAATTAAGAGCGGAATACGTTTAGAAAACAGTCTCCTGCTCCATTTTACATATCGCACTGCATCTTAGATGCTTACACAGGTGTACGGATTACTGGCAGTTGACAGTTCCCGCTTGTCCGTAGGTTCCTTTTCGCATATGCTGCTGTCTTACATGATTATGCGGAACAGACTGGGCGGTGCGACAAGGTGGGGGCAAGGCAATATCCTTGTTGTCTGTTGCCGGGTCTCAGTTCGGGATTATTGGGAGATGAAGCGGTAGACAATCTCGCCGGCCTGGCGTTCGGGGGCGTCCTGTGAGGCGGTGAAGCGGGAGCGGCCGGCGGCCCTTAGGGCGTAGTCTCTCAGGCACTGGTCAGGCGAGGAGACGGATTCGATAATCTTCGTTCCGACTACGTATCCCTTGCGGTTGACGATGATGCTGACGGAAACATCCCCGCCGCCCATGCACTTGTAGGCCGGTACCGGCAGGCTCATGGCCTTGCGTCCGTCCAGGGAGTAGGAGATGACTGACGGACCGGTGTATGTCTCTTTCTTGGACTTGTCGTTATTGTCATTTCCAAGGGATACGTTGTCCTCGTCATCGGAGGCTTCTTCTACCTCGCGGCGTGTGCGGTCCAGACGCTCCTGCAACTCGCGGGCGTCGCGGTAGATGTCCTCCGGATTGTCGTGGCGGTCGTCGCGTAGATGCTCTGAGGCATCCACGGCCACATTGCGGATGTTTTGTGCGTTCTGGCTGCGGGAGGCGTTCAGCAAGGCGTCAATCTCTGCGTCCAGCTCCTCTTTGACGCTCTCTTGCATCCGGATCTGTTCGGCAAGCCGTTCCTCTTCTTCCTGTGCCGAGAAATCTATCAGAAACGAGGTATCTTTCCGCAGCTGGGCATGTATTGACCAGGACAGCAGAATGATAAGCAGGACAAGGTGGCAGATGACAGTCAGGTATAATCCTGCCTTGTCCCCGTTGTCTACCGTGAGAAACTTCTTAAGACCCGCAGGCAGCCGTTCAATTATGTTTGAGATGATTTTCAATGGTGGCGATAAGCATGTCTATGCCGACCTGGTTGTGCCCGCCCTGTGGCAGTATCAGGTCAGCGTATCTCTTGGTGGGTTCAATGAATTGCAGGTGCATGGGCTTCAATGTCTTCTCGTAGCGGTCTATGACCTTGCCGACATCCCGGCCTCTCTCCATAGTGTCTCTTGCGATGACCCTTACAAGCCTGTCGTCCGGGTCGGCGTCCACGTACACCAGTATGTCCAGCATCTTGCGCAGTCTGGCATCAGTGAAGATGAGAATGCCCTCTACGATGATGATGTGCGCCGGGCGTACGGTCAGGGTCTCCTTTGAGCGGGTGCAGGTGAGGTAGGAGTAGATAGGCTGCTCGATGGTCCTGCCGTGCTGAAGCTCAGAAAGCTGCAGCCTGAGCAGGTCGAAGTCTATCGCGTCAGGGTGATCGAAGTTGATCTTCTGGCGGTCTTCCAGCAGGGGGATGTCGCTGTTGTCCCGATAGTAGGAATCCTGAGGGACAACGACGACCTCACCTTCGCTGAAATGCTCAGTGATCTTCTGCACAACGGTAGTCTTCCCTGAACCGGTTCCGCCGGCTATACCTATCGTCAGCATAGTCGTACAGGATTAGAATTCAGCTGACTTTGGGGTTCTTGGGAAGGGTATCACGTCGCGGATGTTGCTCATGCCGGTTACGAAAAGCAGCAGACGCTCGAAGCCGAGTCCGAATCCACTGTGAGGAGCCGAGCCGAACCGTCTGGTGTCCAGATACCACCACAGGTTGGTCATGTCCATGTGCAGCTCGTTGATGCGGGCCATCAGCTTATCATATGACTCCTCTCTCTGGGAACCTCCGATGATCTCGCCTATCTTGGGGAATAGCACGTCCATGCCGCGTACGGTCTTGCCGTCATCGTTCTGCTTCATATAGAAGGCCTTGATGTCCTTGGGATAGTCGGTGAGGATAACGGGTCTGCCGAAGTGCTGCTCTACTAGGTAACGCTCATGCTCGCTCTGCAGGTCTACGCCCCAGGATACCGGATACTCGAACCTGGCTCCCGACTTTACGAGGATGTCGATGGCTTCAGTGTAGGTCATGCGCACGAAGTCGGTGCTGACTACGCTCTTGAGTCTCTCTATGAGGCCCTTGTCTATCATGTTGTTGAGGAAGATAAGGTCATCCATGCAGTTGTCCAGGGCGTAGCGCACCAGGTACTTGATGAAGTCCTCGGCCACGTCCATGTTCTCGTTGATCTCCACGAATGCCATCTCGGGCTCTATCATCCAGAACTCGGCCAGATGCCTGGGAGTGTTGGAATTCTCGGCCCTGAACGTGGGACCGAAGGTATAGATGTTGCCCAGGGCCATGGCTCCGAGCTCGCCCTCAAGCTGTCCGCTAACGGTCAGGTTGGTGTGGCGGCCGAAAAAGTCTTGCGAGAAATCCACTTTCCCGTCCTCACGGCGCGGAGGGTTGTCTATATTAAGAGTAGTTACCTGAAACATAGCACCTGCTCCCTCTGCGTCGGAAGCGGTGATGATAGGAGTATGGAGGTAGTAGAATCCTCTGTCATTGAAATATTTGTGAATGGCAAACGCCATGGCGTGACGGATTCTGAGCACGGCTCCGAAAGTGTTGGTGCGTGGGCGCAGATGGGCAATCTCGCGCAGGAACTCCATGCTGTGTCCTTTCTTCTGGAGGGGGTATTTCTCCGGGTCGGCTGTTCCGTACAGCTCTATTTTCTCGGCTTGTATTTCCACTTTCTGACCACTGCCGACCGATTCGACCAGTTTTCCGGTCACGGCTATGGCCGAGCCTGTGGTGATGTCCTTGAATGTCTCATCCGGTGTGAAATTGGCAAAATCGCAGACAATCTGTATGTTGTTGATAGTAGAGCCGTCGTTGAGCGCGATGAACGCTATGTTCTTGTTGCCCCTTTTGGTTCTTACCCAACCCTTGGCAAGTACCTCCTTGCCCGGGGTCTCTTTGAGCAGTTCGGAAACTCTCTGTCTCTTAAGTGTCATATCTTATAGATTTAAAATGTTATATTCATTGCCCTGCATATTCTCTCAGGAATCACGGTGTTGTCCATCCTGCCGGAGAACAGTTCACTGCCGGCACCGATGGCGAATACGGGCACGTTGGCAGCCGAATGGTCTTTGGTGGTCCATCCGATGTGTGCTTCGTGGGAAGCCTCGTCCATATCTTCCTTACCGTCTTCGTCCACCTTATCCTTTGAGCGGTCAAGCCGGTCTATTTTGTCAAAGTACATGTTGTAGCCCTCGTCATATGCCAGAGTCAGACCGCCGGTCTCGTGGTCCGCCGTGACGATGATGAGAGTCTCGTCTGGATGCTCATTGTAGAATGCCACGGCCTCAGCCACGGCATCAGACAGGCTGAGGGTCTCCAGTATGGCGGTTTTGGTGTCGTTGCCGTGGCTGGCCCAGTCGATCTTGCCGCCTTCAGACATGATGAAAAAGCCAGGACCGTCCTCCTCGTACAGGAAGTCAATCGAGGCACGAACCAGGTCGGCCTGGCTCATGTCGTCCCCGGTCCTGTCTATGGCGTAGGGCAGTTCTGTCTTCAGTCTGCCGTCCTTCTGGAGCAGCATCATCTTTTCCGCCCCGTCTTTCGAGGCATAATATCCGTCCATGCCTTCTGCAATCGTATATCCGCTGTCCTCTATTGCGTTGTAGGCTGACGGCTTGTCTCCCTCCTTACCGTTGCTCTCTATAAGTCCGCCGCCGGCGAAGAACTCAAATCCGGTAGCAGGAATCTCCGCTGCGATGTCATAGTAGTTGCCGCGGTCTATGTTGTGGCCGTAAAATGCTGCGGGAGTCGCGTGGTTCAGCCCTACTGTGGACGATATGCCGACTTTATAACCCGCATCGTGTATTATGTATGCGATGCTCTCTAGGGCAGTGGCCGAGTCTGAGGCCATGCAGAGCATCCCGTTGTTGGTCTTGCTTCCTGTGGAAAGGGCTGTCCCGGCTGCTGCGGAGTCCGTTATCAGATTGGACTCGGAGTGGGTGACGGCCCATCCAAGTACGGGAAACATGGTGAAAGACAGTGGGCGGCTGTCGAAGACGTCCTCCGTATATCCTTGGTAGTATTCGGTCAGGGAGACGTGGTTGAAACCCATGCCGTCTCCGATGAACAGGAATACATATTTTGCTGTCTGTGCGTTCAGCACGATGGCCGGCAGCATGGCCAGAAATACTATGATTGAAAATCTTTTCATATTCATTTTAGTTAAAAATGGGTGTCCCACTATGCATGAGGCACCCATTTCTTTCTCTCCGCAATAATTGTCAGTGGGTAACAGTCTTTCTTGCGGCGTACATTATCTTCAGGGCGGAGCAGCGGCGCAGTTCCTGCTTAACGTCTGTGACAATACCCATCCTGGTGTTCTCATCGATCTTGAGGGATACTGTCATGAACTCGCGGTCTACTTCGTTGAGTGCCTCACGCTCTGCAGCGATGAAGTCACGGATGTCGGAAGTATTCCGGAATGAGTCGTTGAGCTGGATACGGGAGTCCGTACCGAATTCTTTCTGATACTGAATCGAGGGAGTTCCGATGAAGATGTAGCATGCGAGGTCTTTCCTCTCAAGTCGGATTACTTCAGTGGCTTCGGGCAGCTTCACATTGACCATGCGGTCTGTCTGACGCATACTTGTCGATACCATGAAGAACATGAGGATCATGAACACGATGTCCGGAAGAGACGCGGTGTTGATACCGGGAGTTCCCTTATCGCCTTTCTTTAGGAATTTTGCCATTTCTTGTCCTCCTATTTATTAGTTACATCCAACGGTTCTGCCTCTGAGATCCTGTTAGGGATAGCCTCACCGACTATTTCCTGCTGCTCGGCATTGAGCTCTTCGTAAGTCTCTCCGAAGTGGGCAACAGCAAAATCATTCCTGACCTTGTTGATGGCCCTGACCAGAACATTCTGAATCTCTACATATTTACTGTAGCTGCTCTGTCGGTCATTCTGCAGTGAGATCACTCCGTCGGAAACCGGATATTCTCCGAAGCCCTCAATGGTCTTCATAGTCTTTGAGGGGAGGTCGGAACGGTCCGCAGGATTGGTGAGAAATTCTATAACGATCTCTTCAAGCTGTGCATCCGAAAGAATAACAGTACCGCCTGCCATAACGCCGTTCCTGGAGTTGATCTTCACGTCGAGCATGTTGCGTCTGTTGACCTTGAGGTCCTCAACCTGTGCGTCTTCAGGGGGCATAGGCGGAAGACGGCGGGAAAGTCCGGTCTCAGGGTCCATAGTACTCACCATGAGGAAGAAAATCAACATGAGGAACGAGATGTCCGCCATCGAACCTCCGTTTATTTCAGGTGTTTTCTTAGATGCCATAGTTGTTGTTAATTACCTTTATGTATAAGATTTCTTACACTGCCCCATATCAAGGCGAGTAAAGCTATTATGACCAGAGCATAGCTCAGGTTGAGCAGTGTGTCGGTCATCTTAAGTGTTGCGTGTGTAGGCTGTACAGCCATATTGACGGCAATGGGGTCTCCGCTGGCAAACAGCAATGACGCACCGATGAGCACAACGGCGATTACCAGTACGATGCCTGTCTTCTTGAGAGACTTCCTGTTGCCTGCCATATTGATCAGGGAGAGCACCACGACAAGTACCAGCGCGGCAATGACCATGATATAGGCCCAGAAGAGGACCATGTCAAGCAGGCTGGTGGTCGCCAGTGCCTCTGACAGGTTTTCAACTGAGTAGAGTCCTGTCTTTCCATTGAAGACAAAGAACGCTACCAGACCTATCAGAGAGATGACCAACAGGCAGATTTCCAATATTTTAGTAAATTTGTTATTCATAATGAGTTTTAATTACTTGTTCTGATATTTTACGATCATATCCACGAGGGAGATGGATGCGTCTTCCATGGAGAGGACGATGCCGTCAACTTTCGAGATAAGATAGTTGTAAAGTATCTGAAGGATGATGGCGACGATAAGACCGCCGACGGTGGTGATAAGGGCGACTTTCATACCTCCTGCAACGAGGGTCGGGCTGATATCACCTGCTCTCTGAATCTCATCGAATGCCTGAATCATACCGATCACAGTTCCCATGAATCCCAACATAGGTGCGACTGCGATGAAGAGGGTAATCCAGGAAAGACCTCCTTCAAGCTGTCCCATCTGGACAGAACCGTATGATGTGATGGATTTTTCAACTTCCTCAACGCCCTTGTCATATCTCAGGAGACCCTGATAGAAGATAGAGGCGACGGGTCCGCGGGTATTGCGGCATACTTCCTTAGCGGCTTCAACTCCACCGTTGTTGAGGGCATCCTCTACTCTCTTGAGGAGCTTCTCAGTGTTGGTGCTGGCGAGGTTGAGATAGATAATCCTCTCGATAGCGACAGCAAGACCGAAAACGAGACATGCGATGATGGTGGCCATGAAGCCGGCACCACCCTCGATGAAGAGTCTCTTGATTTCCTGATGCATGGGAGCCTCAGCAGGAGCAGCCTCTACAGTCTCTTCAACTACGGGCTCCTCGACAACGGCCTCGACTGTGTCTGTTCCGGCAGTAGCGAGGGAATCACCCTCCTGAGCAGATGCGTATTGTGCAGTGAAAGTCATAAGACCCATAACTGCCAAAAACATGAAGATTTTTTTCATACAATTTTTGATTAGTTATTAAACAAATTTTTAATTAAGTTTTTTCATTGCGGAGAGGGCGGGATTCGAACCCGCGAAGCCCTTTTGGAGCTTACGCACTTTCCAGGCGCGCGCCTTCGACCACTCGGCCACCTCTCCATGAAAATTACGGCCAAAATTAGAAATTATTTTTCATAAAATCTACACTTCTGTGAGTTCTCCTCTAATATTTTTTTTGAGTAAATCAATAATAGTCTTATTATCAGTATATTGACCTAGTAAGAAAAATAATTTGGCCACGGCGGCCTCGGTGGTGCAGTCTCCGCCTCCGGTGACACCGATGTTCTTGAGGGATTTCCCGGTTGAGTAGGCGTCCATGTCCACCCTGCCGGCCTGGCATTGGGTGATGTTCAGTACGATGAGGCCGCGGTCAATGGCTTTCCTGATGCAGTCGGTGAACCATTTGCCGGAAGGGGCGTTGCCCGAGCCGTAGGTTTCGAGAACTATTGCCCTTATGCCTCCGATACTGACCAGTGAGTCCAGCAAATCCCGTTTCATGCCCGGAATGACCTTTATAATGAGTACTGACGGATCCAGGTCGTAGACAGGCCTGAGGGGCTTGCCCCAGGTCTCGGGATAGCGGATGAAAGCGGTGTTGAACTTGATGTGGATGCCGGCCTCTGCCAGTACTGGGTAGTTTGCGGAACGGAACGCCCTGAAGTTCTCGGCTGTGTATTTGGTGGTGCGGTTGCCTCTGTAGAGCTGGCTCTCAAAGTAGATGCAGACTTCCGGAACCATCGGATGCCCGTCCTTGTCCTTGGATGCCGCTATCTCTATGGAGGAGATGAGGTTCTCCTTGCCGTCGGTGCGCAGCATCCCGATGGGAAGCTGGCTGCCGGTGAATATGACCGGCTTCTCGATGTCTCCGAGCATGAAGCTCAGGGCGGAGGCTGAGAAGGACATGGTGTCCGTGCCGTGCAGGATGACGAAGCCGTCGTAGCTGTCGTAGTGCTCCTCGATCAGTCTTGTAAGCCTTTTCCAGAACTCTATGTCCACGTCGGAGGAGTCGATGACCGGGTCAAATGAGTAAGTGTCGATGCGGTATCCGAACTTCTTGAGCTCGGGCATCTCCTCCAGGATCTGCGAGAAGTCGAACGGCCTGAGGTCAAATGATACCGGGTCCTGTTTCATTCCTATTGTCCCGCCGGTGTACACCAGCAATATCGAAGTCTTGTCCTGCATAGTGTTATTTGATGTTGAATAGTGATTTTGCATTGTCTGTAGTGACCAGGTCCACTTCTTCCAGGGTCAGGCCTTTTATGTCGGCAAGCCTTTCGGCGATGATGCGCAGATAGGCGGACTCGTTCCGCTTTCCACGGAAAGGCACCGGGGTCAGCCATGGCGAGTCGGTCTCCAGCACTATGTCTTCCAGGGGAATCTCTTTTACCGTCCCTGCTATGCCGGCATTCTTATAGGTGAGTACGCCGCCTATGCCTACCCGGAAGTTACCGTATGTCCTTATCCTTCTGTAAGTTTCGATGCTGCCTGAGAAAGCGTGGAATACGCCTTTCATCCGGAGGCCTTCTTCCGCGAGCCTGTCCATTATGCGGAACACGGTGTCAAAGGCTTCCCTCACGTGGATGATGACGGGCAGGCCGGTCTCGGAGGCCCAGCGCATCTGGGTGAGGAAGGCCTCCTCCTGCTCGTGGATGAACTCGTCCGACCAGTGGCGGTCCAGGCCGATCTCTCCGACTGCGCACCACCCTCCCTCGGCGAGTCTGTTCTCCACAAAGTCCAGTTCCCGCTTCCAGTCCTCTTTTACGGATGTGGGGTGAAGGCCTGTGGCGACGCTGGCCCTTCCGCCCGACAGGGCCGCGGCCTCCGTCATCCGGTCGTGGACAGAAGAGTCTATGCCCGGAAAGACGAGATGCTCCACGCCGGCCTCCGATGCTCTGTCAAGAGCCCCGGCATAGTCTTCGGCGAAGGCCTCGTCGTATAGATGTGTATGTGTGTCTATCATCCTCCAGTCAAGCTGTAGTTGCCGTATATGTCTGTCCTGACCGTACCGTCCAGCTCCAGTTCCGTCAGTCTGGGCAGTACTGCGGACGGATCTCCTCCCGCTTTCTCTATCAGAGAGTCGCGGTCCAGGGCAGAATCAGCGGCTAAAGCTAGTAAAATATTCCGTTTGATGTAGTCACTGCTGTCAAAGATTTTTTTGAGGTTTTTGGTATGTGCTTCTTTATCAGTGGTATCCCATCCTAGAGAATGTGCCGGTCCGGACGGAGATGCGATGATGGCGGCCGCATTTCTGTCGATAAGGGCATTGCAGCCCTCGGAGTACCGGTCGGTGATGCGGCCCGGGAGAGCCATCACCTCCCTGGAGTAGGACTGTGCGAGGGACGCGGTGATCATGCCGCCTCCCCGGGCGGCCGACTCGATGAGCAGGACAGCGTCGGACATGCCTGCTATGATCCTGTTGCGGCGCAGGAACGTGACGGGCAGTGGGGCAGAGCCCATCGGAAAGTCGGTGACGAGTCCTCCGTGCGGGAGCATCCTTACAGCATGACCTCTGTGTGCGGCTGGGTAGATGGTGTCCAGCCCGGTGGGCAGTACGGCGACAGTCTCAAGGCCGCAGTCCATGGCCGACAGGTGTGCGCAGATGTCTATCCCGTATGCGAGACCGCTTATGATTAGGGGCTTCGGCCTCAGCTGTGCGAAGTACTCTATAATCCTGCGGCATTGCGATCTGCCGTATTCCGTGGCCTTTCTGGTGCCTACTACGGCTACGGCACGTTCCGGATTCAGGTCTGCGCAGCCCTTGTGAAACAGTACGGTGGGTGCGTCGGGACATTCCCTGAGTCTTGAGGGATACTCCCTGTCGCGTATATATATAATATGTATTCCGTGCTTCCTGGCCCAACGGACCTCCTCCTCGGACTTTCTGAGGTGACTGCTGTCCAGGACCGCGTCAATCAGGGGCTGGCTGTGCAGAATCCCGTACAGTTCGGCCCTGGACATGGAGAACAGTTCTCCCGGAGAGGACAGCATGTCCGTAAGGAGCCTGGCCTCGCGGCAGTGGTAATTGAATATCCTGTTTATGGCACAGGCATATACCGTCTCGTCGTATTCCATAGACGGCGAATATAGGCGGATGCCGGTAGATATATGGGAAAATAAAAAAAACGGGTGTGAATTTACCCGTTTTTTTAAACTTTTCAGAATTTAAAATCGTCTCCGTACTTATTGTGGTAGTAGACGGAATCCTGTTTGTCGAAGGTATCGATGGCGAAAACTTCTTCTGAGTTTTTTCCGCCGTTGATAATCTCGTGCTGTTCCACAACATTGTTCCTGTTCCGTATGGTCTCTGCGGTGAATAGGCCGGTCCCGATGACAAGTATTATGGCGGCAGCGGCTTTAGTCCAGCCCGAGCGCAGGATCCTGAACAGCATAGTCTGCTGCTTTTCCTGCAATTCGTCACCGAACATACCTTCTCTCAGCTTGCGCATCGCATCCAGTCGATCGGCGCACTCGTGGCAATGACTGAGGTGCTCCTGTATGGCGGTCTCCTCATCAGAAGACAACTGGTTCAGGAAGTACCTGGAAAGAGTCTCTATGTCAATGTGCCTGTTCATCTGTATTGCTCCAGCATTTTGTAAAATCTCTCAAGCAAGTTGTTTTTGAGGCGTTTTGTCTCCTGACGCAGTCTGGCGCACTCTTTCGTGAGTTTTTTGCCATCGGTTATGCCGTAGTGCCTGGCGACGATTTCCTCGTATGACATCCCGTCTATATAGTGCTCGAACATCCTTCCTATCTTGTCCTCATATCCTTTGACAAGGGTGTCATGGAGGGGATGTTCCTTATTATATAGTATTACGACGAAGTATCCTTGAACGGATTCTTTGTCCGAGTAGTCGATATAAGTGCTCAGGCTGGGGATTTGTGACGGAAAATTCTCTGGTTTTGTTATCGGGTTGTTGAAATACTTCTCATCATCCTCGGCAGTGAGCCTGTACTGTAGGGTGTCTACATCCACAGGGGTCCTGGCTTTGCTTCGGGCAAGTTCCTTGTTCTTGTTCTTGAGTATGCCGACTGAGTAGGATATGATCGCTTTTGAGTCTACCGGTTCCTTCAGCCTGTGCTCTACCACGGCCCTGTTGACACTTATGCATGTGTCGCTCCATATGTCATGGGTGTTGTTGGCTCCGGTTATCCCTGACATCTGGTAGCAGAATGCGTCGGTTATGGGCCTGAGTTTGGTGTAGAATTTCTCCCAGTAGAAATTGTCGTTCTCCTGCAGGCTGCCGATAATCCGGGCCTCGTCTACGGGGAAGCGCTCTCCGGCTATGCTTCCGCAGAACCGGTCCAGTTCCGAGGTGTTGCCGAAAGAAGGCATGGCCGAGAAATAAATAGTGTACAGCTCCTGAAACAATGACGGCGGCATGGCGTAGGAGACAGTGTCCAGGTCGGGAGCCAGGAATCTGTCGGTCTCGGTTCTGGGGGATGATTCGAACGCTTTTTGGATATATGTGTTTATCAGGGTGCGTACAAGCGTTTCAAAGTCGGGGTTGTCTATGTTGTCCCTGCAGAACGCGCTGAATCCCTTATATCTATAGTACTCTCTAAGGCAGCGGCTTTTCCACTGGGCGAAGGTCTCGTCTTCTTTCGGAGGAAATCTGGATGCCAGCAGTTCCGCCTCTTTCCGGATATCCCGTAGGAAACCGAGCCGTTTCAGGCGGTAATGCTCGCATTCCTTGGTGAGCAGCTCCAGGCTATCCTTTTTCAGGTGCTGATCCATCCGCAGTCTATTGAATGCCTCTTACTTTTTTCTCCCATTTCCAAGCCGAGCGCAGGACCTCGTCTATGGGGGTGCCGGCCTTCCAGCCCAGGACTTTGTTGGCTTTTTCTGGATTGGCCCATACCTTCACTATGTCTCCGGCTCTGCGGGGAGCGTAGCTGTAGGGCAGATTGACTCCGGTGGCCTGGATGAAATGATTGACCAGTTCCAGTACGGAGAGTCCGGTGCCTGTGCCTAGGTTGAAGATCTCGTATCTGTCCGAGTCCTCGACCCGCAGCATCCTGTCTACGGCGGCTACATGGGCCTTGGCCAGGTCGCAGACATAGATGTAGTCGCGGATGCAGGTGCCGTCGGGAGTAGGGTAGTCGTTTCCGAATATTCTGAGTTCCTTGCGGATGCCGGCTGCGGTCTGTGTGATGTAGGGCACGAGGTTCTGCGGTACGCCGAGGGGCATCTCGCCTATGAGGGCGGAAGGATGTGCACCTATAGGGTTGAAATATCTGAGTGCGATGACTTTGAGGGACGGGTAAGCTGTGACGCAGTCATGGAGAATCTCCTCGCTCATCTGTTTGGTGCGTCCGTAAGGTGATGTCGCCGGCTTCACCGGAGCGTTCTCGCTTATGGGCAGGTTCTCGGGATCCGGCTCACCGTAGACCGTGCATGAGGAAGAGAATACGATGCCTCTTCCTTGTCCGTCTCTCGTGGACAACTCTATGAGGTAGAGCAGGGAGCGCAGGTTGTTCTCGAAATATTTCAGAGGCTGCTGTACGCTTTCTCCTACGGCCTTGCAGGCGGCGAAGTGTATGGATGCGGCTATGTCGGGATATCTTTCGAATACTTTGGCGAACTGCTCCCTGTCGCTGCAGTCCAGCTCCATGAACGGAAGCGGTCTGCCGGTTATCTGCTCTATGCCTTTCAGCATGTCGGGAGAAGAGTTTGAGAAGTTGTCTACGCCTACTACGTCGTATCCGGCGTTGATAAGTTCTACTGTTGTGTGGGAGCCTATGTATCCGGCGGCCCCTGTGACGAGTACTCTGCCTTTGCTCATTTTCTTAAAATTTTATCTGCAAATATACTCATTTTTCCTAATTTTGGCGGTTATTTTAATTCTCTGTCATTATGTTAGGAATAGCATCTGATCATGCGGGCTTCGAGATGAAGGAGGAGCTCAGGAAATTTCTGGTCGAGAAAGGTTATGAAGTAAAGGACTTCGGGACTTATTCTTCTGAGAGTATGGACTATCCGGATGTGGCGCACCCTCTGGCCGAGAGTATCGAGAAGGGCGAGGTGTCGCAGGGTATCGCCCTGTGCGGCTCCGGGAACGGAATCAGTATGACGCTGAACAAGCACCAGGGCATCAGGGCGGCTCTCTGCTGGAATGAGGAACTGGCGGCCCTGGCCCGTCAGCACAACGACGCCAATGTCCTTTCGCTTCCCGCCCGTTTCATATCCGTGGATCTGGCAAAGAGGATTGTGGAGAGGTTTCTGGAAAGTTCGTTTGAGGGAGGAAGGCACCTCAGGAGGGTCAATAAGATTCCTTGCGGTTCGCCCGTACAGCAGTAGCGGATGGGGACGTATTCGGTTATAGACAGGAGGACGCCGGCCGGCACTTCCCTGGCTCCGGAACTCTATCCGGACGGTTATGTGGCTGTGATAGACAAGCCTTACGGCTGGACGTCGGCTGATGCCGTGCGCAAGATAAAGTTCGGACTGCAGAAACGCTACGGACTCAGGAATGTGAAGGTGGGTCATGCGGGAACGCTGGATCCGCTGGCTACCGGAGTGCTTCTGATCTGTGTCGGCAAGGCCACGAAGGTCTCCGAATCCCTGCAGGCTGAGCGCAAGGAATATGTGGCGGATGTGACGTTCGGCGCGACGACGCCGTCCTTTGACAAGGAGAAGGAGGTGGATGCCGTGTATCCGTATGAGCATATAACGCCGGAGATGATAGAGAGTGTCCTGGAGGGTATGCATGGAGAGCAGATGCAGCTGCCTCCGGTGTATTCGGCCAAATACGTGGACGGCATCAGGGCATACGAGAAGGCCCGTCTGGGTGAGGAGGTGGAGCTGAAGGCGGCCAGGATAGTAATATACGGTACGAAGGTGATCTCTTATGATCCGCCTGTCCTCAGAGTGGCGGTTCAGTGCAGCAAGGGGACGTATGTCAGGGCATTTGCCAGGGATCTGGGTGCGGCTCTGGGCAGCGGGGCGCATCTGTCCGGTCTTGTCAGGACAGCCTCGGGCGGATTCAGCCTGGAAAACGCACTTTCAATAAGTGAATTTGAAACTTTTTACTAGAAATTTCGTATAAAGGGTATATGAAACTCTCACAATTTAGTTTTGACCTGGATTACAGGAAGAATATCGCGCCTTATCCCGCCGAGTACAGGGATGAGTCCAGAATGCTGGTTCTGCACCGCTCCACAGGAGACATTGAGCATAAGATATTCAAGGATATCATAAATTATTTCGACGAGGGAGACGTCTTCGTGTTCAATGATACCAAGGTGTTCCCCGCAAGGCTCAAGGGCAACAAGGAAAAGACCGGGGCGGAGATAGTGGTCTTCCTGCTCAGGGAACTGAACAAGGACCAGCGTCTGTGGGACGTGCTGGTCGATCCGGCCAGGAAGATAAGGATTGGCAACAAGCTCTACTTCGGAGAGAATGACTCGCTTGTGGCCGAGGTCATAGACAATACCACTTCACGCGGCAGGACTCTCCGTTTCCTGTTTGACGGCCCGTATGATGAGTTCAAGTCAACCCTCTATTCGATGGGTGAGATTCCTGTGCCCGAATATGTGTTCGTGGCCCGTCAGGCTAAAAGAGAGGAGGACGGTCTGCCTCCTGTAAAGCCGACAGGACCGTATATCTATTCAGAGCCTTTCGATATGGACCGTTTCCAGACGATATATGCAGCCAACGAAGGTGCCGTGGCTTCTCCTGCAGCCGGTCTGCATTTCAGCAGGGAGATATTCAAGCGTATGGAGATAAAGGGAGTGGAGGCCAGATACATCACTCTTCACATGGGACTCGGGCATTTCCGTAATGTGGATGTGGAGGACTTGTCCAAGCACAAGATTGATTCGGAAAGGGTCATTATCCCGGAAGATACCGCCGATACTGTCAACAGAGCCAGAAATGCCGGACATAAGGTGCTGGCAGTCGGTGCTACTGTCGTAAGGGCCATAGAGACACCGGTCACTACGACAAGGCAGCTCAAGCCGTTTGACGGGTGGACCAATAAGTTCATTTTCCCTCCGTACCAGTTCTCGATACCTGATGCCGTAGTCACCAATTTCCATCTTCCCAACTCCACTATGCTCATGTCGGCCGCATCGTTCGGTGGCTATGACAATGTCATGAGGGCATATAGGACGGCATTGAAGGAAGGCTACCGTTTCGGTATGTACGGTGATGCGATGCTGATTATCGATTAGCTTGTTTTCTCAGCCTTTCCCTGCGGGCGAGAGCAGTCTCGTTTGTGAGTTCGGCCACATCGCATCCTGCTTCATAGTAGAATATGTGCTCGGTGTCCAGTTCTCTGAGCGTCTCGTCCAGTGTCTCTGTACTTCCGGCTGACAGGGGAATGCTGTCATTGTCCGTCACGGCATTCAACTCTACTGTATCCTCGTCATCGCCGAGCGGTGTGGTCGGCGGCGGAGTGTTGTTGACCTTTATGCCGGTAGCCAGGACGGTCACGCTTATGGAACCGTCTTCCAGATGATTGTCTATGCCAAGTCCGTCCTTTTTCATTTTGATGCTCTTGCCTATCAGGTCAGTGATGTAGTCATTGATGACATTCAGTTCCTGCATCTTTAAGGGACTTGTCTTGCTGTAGGTGATATTTACAATAAGATTTCTGGCGGTTTTTACGTCGAAGTCCTTGAGCAGAGGTGATGTAAATGCGCTCTCAACAGCCCTGAAGGCTCTGTCCTCTCCGTCTGCAATGCCTGTTCCCACCAGGGCCATGCCGCTGTTGCGCATCACTGTCTTTACGTCCTGCAGGTCCACGTTCTTGTAACCAGGCTTGGTGATAATCTCGTAGATGCCCCTTACGGCAGAGTCCAGCACGTTGTCTGCTTTCTCAAAGGCGGAAGTAACCTCCATGTCTCCATAGAAGTCGTACATCTTCTGATTGTCCACAATGATTATCGAATCGGTGTAGTTGCGGATTTCCTCTATGCCTTCATAGGCTTTCTGTGAGAAGCCTATCTGGTTGTTCTCGGGATAGGTGAGGACGGCTATTGTCAGCATACCTGCTTCATGAGCAAGCTGGGCGATGACAGGTGCCGCTCCGGTCCCGGTGCCGCCTCCCATACCGGCAGTGATGAATACCACCTGAATGTTAGGCCCGAGGGAGCTCTTCAATTCCTCAATGGATTCAAGTGCTGCGTCGCGGCCTACTTTTGGATCCATACCGGCTCCTCCGCCTCTGGTCAGATTGGTTCCCAATACTATTTTTTCAGGTATGGGGGAAAGATCGAGTGCCGCCTTATCCGTATTGCATACCATGAATTCCACATTCTCAATTCCTTCGCTGAAGAGGCGGGTGGCTGCATTGCAGCCTCCTCCGCCAACGCCTATGATCTTGATAGTCGCTTTATTCTCCGTGATACCGTCTGGTAATATATAATCATTCATGTCTTTTACTTTTAACAGGTTTTATGCTTCATCCTCATCGTTGGCCTCATAGTTCGTGGTGTCGAACAGGTCTTTGAAGAATGTCAAAGGACCTTTTTCCTTTTTATACTTACGTCTTTTGTCACGGTCTGTCGCCGTGTCGGTGCTCACAGTCTCTTTTGTGCCCGGAAATAGTTCCCCGGGTGTACTGTCTGTCTCTGGCATGTCGGCTGTATCATAGCTGTCATCGTCATCGGAACTGTCTCCATTGCGGAAGCCCTCTACTATAAGGCCGACTGCTGTCGAGGCCTGAGGTCTGAATACGGAGTCCGCTGAGTTTCCGGTTATGACAGTGCTGTCGGGAAATCCTATGCGGACATCCATCCCGAGAATGTTCTTTGCAAGAAGCTGTATCAGGGAAAGATTGGTGGAACCTCCTGTTATAACTGCCCTGCTGCGCAGCTTGTTCTTGAATCCGGATATCTCTATGATGTGCCTTACCGTGGCCAGAATCTCGCAGACACGTGCCTCTATGGCTGAACTCAGCTGCTTTGACTGGATGCCTTTCACGGTTACACCGCTCTCCTTTATGGTGATTACGGTGTCCTTTGCAAACTCGCTGATGCAAGTGCCTTTCTGGATTTTCAGCTGTTCGGCGTTTTTTCTGGATATGCCGCATGTCTGGCTGATATCCTCTGTCACAGAGTCTCCGCCAAACGGGATAACCGCAGCGTAGCGCAGGATATTGTCATGATAGATCAGGACATCGGTAGTGCCGGCTCCGATATCCACCAGGACAGAGCCAAGTTCTCTCTCGTCTTCGGAAAGCAGTGCGGCTCCGGAGGCGATAGGGGTGAGTATCAGATTGCTGATGTTGAGATTGAGCTTGTCGACGAAGGTGGACTCACAATGACCTACGGCAGTGGCACGGCCTATGAAGACCTTGTATTCCCCGTCTATCTCCTTGCCGTCCATGTCTTCCGGATCGGTCTCGCCCATATGTTCGTCTACATTGTAGCACTGGGGGGCAACGTACAGCACTTTCTCGTTTGAATCGACTTTCATCCCGTACATCTCCTGAAGCATTGAATCGATCTCTTCCCTGGAGATGCTGCTGTCAGGGTCCTGGCGGACTCTGTGGACAGTGCCGGAGACGCATCTGATGTTCTGTCCGGAAATATTGACATACACCTTTTTAAAACGATAATTCTGCGCTTCGGGAATGGATTGCAGCTGTTCCATGACATTCTGCAGAGCAGTTGAGACTGCATTGGCTGTCTTCTGACTTTTTATAATCTCTCCGCGAACAACACCGTCGGAGGGGACTTCGCTGTATCCCACTATCTTGATACCTGCGGCTGTCTTTTCTCCCACTATGGCCGCTACTTTGGAGGTGCCGATGTCGATTGCTGTTATATATCTGCTTCTCATATCGCTGTACTTTTTCTGATGTCGTTTTTGTTTCTTGCAGTGCATACTATCTGGTCTGAGAACTTCAGATTGACTACGGAGTATCTTTCCCATCCGTATGCCGGTACAATCTGCTTGTAATAGGCCTTTAGTTTTGCAAATTTATAATCAATATTGTCAATATCGCCAAAAATTATTTTCTGATCTCCAACGGCAGTATAAAATACTACGTCTCCGTTCTCCTCTATGTATATCTGCTGTATCTGGGCGTTCCATACGGGATGGCGGTCTAGCCAGAGCGCCAGCTCTATGATGCTGTCCACCCATCTTCGGTCATGTTCTTCCGGCGTGCCGCGGAAGCCTTCCTCAAGTCTTACAGGTATGTGGCCGGAAACAATGGGGACATACGATGTGAAAGTACTGACCCATGGAAATATGTACCCGGTGTCATCTATATAGAAGGCTCCGTGTCCGGTCTGTATCCTGATAATAGGTCTTCTTTGGGTGATGCTGATGTCCAGTATGCCGTCGTTGGCCAGGGAAGCGTTGCTTTTCCTGATTGCACTGCGGCTGTTGAGCAGGTTCTCGATGTCGTGCAGGTTGATCTCGTCTCTGGGGCGGCCTATCGGGCTGACGGCAGAGGAGGTCAGGATGCTCCTTATGTCATCGGGAGAGACGAACCGGTTGACGGCACTGTCCAGAATCCGCACAGACACGTCGGTACACATTACTTCCCTGCCGCCTTTCCGTGCGAGGATGGATGCGGCCTCGAAGTATCCGCAGAATATCAGTACTGCGATACCCAGGAGGATGTATGTGACGACTTTCTTAAGCATATTTTTCTTTCAGCAGGCTCTCTATGGGTGTTACGAACCGGTCTATGTCTCCCGCCCCGAAGGTCACGAGGATATCCGTGTCCCTGTCTCCGATTTCGGCGAGCAGGTCCTGTTTCTCAACTATTTTCTTGTCGGACATGGTGATCCTGTCCAGTATCATTTCCGATGACACTCCTGGAATTGGTTTCTCGCGGGCCGGATATATGGGCAGCAGGATGACAGAGTCCAGCAGGCTCAGACTGGAGGCGAACTCCGGGTAGAAGTCCTTTGTCCTCGAGTACAGGTGGGGCTGGAAGATACCGCATATTCTCCGTCCCGGCCAGATCTGCCGGATGGAGGTTATGGTGGCCGCCAGTTCGGCCGGATGGTGGGCGTAGTCGTCTATGTAGGTATGGCCCGGAATGTTGAGCCTTATGTCGAAACGCCGCACAACTCCGCTGAATGTGGAGATGGCTTTGCGTATGCTTTCCATGGGCACTCCGTGCAGCATGGCCATTGCGGCCGCGGCTGTGGCGTTCTCGATGTAGACCAGTCCGGGCACTCCGGCATGGAAGTCCCTGAAGGCTCCTGACGGGGTGTTGAGGGTGAAGAACATGCGTCCCGTGCCGTCCGATACGATATCCGAGGCGTAGAAGTCGCCGTCTTTTCCGTATGTCAGGATCTCCGCCCGTGCTCCTGCCGAACGGAACCGTTCCTCAAGCCCCTTTTTAATCACCAGGTATTTTCCGGTCTGAAGTCCGAACTTGACGAAGGTGCGCCGCAGGTCATCGATGTCGGAATAGATGTCCAGATGGTCGGCGTCCATGGATGTGACCACGGCAGCTTCAGGATGCAGGTGCAGGAACGAGCGGTCGAATTCATCGGCCTCGGCTACGATGACATCGTTGTCACTCAGCAGAAGGTTGGTGCCGTAGTTCTTGGAGATGCCGCCCAGGAATGCCGTGCAGCCTTCCCCTGATTCGGCGAGAATGTGGGCCAGCATGGTGCTGGTGGTCGTCTTGCCGTGAGTACCGGAGACAGCCAGACACCGCTTGCCCGAGGTTATCTCTCCGAGGGCCTCTGCCCGTTTTACTATGCGGTAGCCGTGTGCCCGGACGTAGACCATCTCAGCCATGTCGGAAGGCACGGCCGGTGTGTAGATGACCAGAGTCTCCTCCGGTGCAGGCGGTATCAGGGATACATTGCTGTCAAAATGCACCGGGATGCCCTCTTTCTCCAGGGCCTCGGTCACAGGAGACGGTGTCCTGTCGTATCCGGACACATTGAGCCCGGCATGACGGCAGTACCGGGCTATCGCGCTCATGCCGATGCCTCCGATTCCTATGAAATATATGTGACTGTATCTGCTCATTTCTTAGTTATCTTATCAGTGCCAGTACTTCTCCGGCTATGACCGCAGCCGCGTCCGGCCTGGCCAGCCTGAGGATGTTTCTCTCAAGCTCCGCTATCCTTTGCCTGTCGGCCAGAAGCTCCTCTATGGCGGGAAGCAGGTCGGTCGCAGCCCTGTCGTCGCAGACCAGGGATGCGGCGTCCTGGTCCACCAGCGCCATGGCGTTGTGGGTCTGATGGTCCTCTGTGACGTTTGGTGACGGAACGAATATCGTGGCCTTGCCGACGGCGCACAGTTCCGATATAGTGCCCGCCCCGGCTCTGGACACTACTATGTCGGCGGCGGCGAAAGCCAGGTCCATCCGGGATATGAAGTCGCAGTTGCGGACGTTGCCGCATATCCTGAGTCCGTCTTTCTCAACAGAGCCTTCCAGGGTGCCGAACAGTTTCGAGACTGATGAAGCATATCCCTTGCCGCTCTGCCATATTATCTGGTATGGAAATTTGCCTCCGTTCTTCCGGCACGCGGTGCTCATTACGGAGTTGAACGTGCCGCAGCCTCCGCTGCCGCCCACAATCAGGACTGTAGGCAGGGACGGATTCAGGGAGAACATCTCCTGTCCCGCCCGTCTCTCCTCATCCGTGCAGGGGTGCATGTTGTCCCGGATGGGGTTGCCGGTCATCAGGATGCGGTCAGCGGGGAAAAAACGTTCCATGCCGCTGTAGGCCACACATATCCTCCGGGCTTTTTTCCCCACGATCTTATTGGTCAGTCCCGCATAGGAGTTCTGTTCCTGTATGAGGGTGGGGATGCCTTTCGCCTCCGCCCTCCAGAGCATGGGCGCACTGGCATATCCGCCGACTCCCACCACTGCGTCAGGGCGGAACTCCTTTATGATTCTGCCGGCCTTGCAGACGCTTTTGAGTACCTTGAACGGCACGGACAGATTGGCGGCCGTCAGTCTTCTCTGCAGTCCGGCCACCGGCAGGCCTATTATCCTGTAACCGGCAGCGGGAACTTTTTCCATTTCCATTTTCCCTTCCGCTCCGACAAACAGTATCTCTATGTCGGGCTCTATCTTTTTGAGAGCCCCGGCTATCGAGAGGGCGGGATAGATATGCCCTCCCGTGCCTCCTCCGCTGATTATGATTCTGTGCTGCATGACTGTGCCTCCTTCTGTGCTTTGAGTTTCATGTCCTTGATTACGATAGTCCTGTTGACTGACAGGATGATGCCGAACGCGCTGCTCATGATGATGAGCGACGAGCCTCCGCGGCTGATCATCGGCAGGGTCTGGCCCGTGACGGGGATGATGCCCGTGTTGACGAAGATGTGCAGGAAGGCCTGGAGGGTTATCAGCGTGGACAGCCCCAGGACGGTGATGAGCGAGAAGTCTTTCCTGCAGGATGCCGCGATCCTGAGACAGCGGTAGAAGAACCACAGATACAGGAATATCACGAAGGCTCCTCCTATCAGTCCGTATTCCTCCACTATTATCGAGTAGATGTAGTCGTCGTATGCGTTGGGCAGGATGTCGCGCTTTATGCTGTTGCCCGGACCGCGGCCCAGTATGCCGCCGAGCTGGATGGCTTCCCTGGCCTGTCTCTCCTGGAACTGCTTGTCCTCGAGTTCCTGCAGCTCAGCCGCGCTCATCTCTTCCTCATCGTCGCTGAAGTGTCTCTCCACTCTGGCCGTGAACGTGTCTATTCGGGAGAACACGCCTGTGAATGTGTGGATTACAAATACCAGGCTTACGGCTCCTATCACGATGGGAACGGTCCAGAGTACGAACTTCTTGGGTATCTTTGAACAGATGAGGATGATGAAGGATACGAAGCAGATAATCAGGGTGGCCGAGACGCTGCCCATCAGACAGAGCAGACAGGCGATGCCCAGCGGCAGCAGTATCTTCAATACGTATTCCTTGAAAGTGTCGAACTTGGACACCTCTATCACCCTGGCCAGGTACAGTACGATGGTTATCTTGGCTATCTCGGAGGGCTGTATGCTTATGCCGGCTATGGTGATGGTCCTGAGCTGATGGGTTATGACCGGTATGGCCAGAAGTATTATGGAACCGGCCATGAGCCAGTAAGAGCCACGGCGGTAAAGTCTGAGCGGTATCTTGTAGCACAGCAGTACCATTAGGAATCCGGCCAGAAAATATCCCGCCTGGCGCAGCATGATGCTGAACGGTGTGGTGTCACCGCGGTATGCCAGGGCACTGGAGGCGGAGTATACCACGGCCAGGGAGATCATCGCGAAGATCAGGAAGATCACCCAGATGGCCCGGTCGCCCTTCAGCCTGCTGATTCTATGTCCAAGTGTTGTGCTCATCGGTTAAAGTTGTCTTACTGCATCCTTGAACTGACGCCCTCTGTCCTCGTAGTTCTTGAACAGGTCAAAGCTTGCGCAGCAGGGAGAGAGCAGTACGGTGTCTCCGTCGTCTGCGAGCCGGTATGCTTTTTCTACGGCTTCCTTGGCGGACGATGCATCCACGATGGTGTCCAGTATGGGTCTGAAGAATTCATGCAGTTTCCTGTTGTCCTTGCCCAGACATATGAGTGCCTTCACTTTCTCCTTTACCAGTCCGGCTATCTCGGAGTAGTCGTTGCCTTTGTCCGTGCCGCCGGCTATCCATACCACCGGCCTGTCCATGCACTCCAGCGCGTACCAGGTGGAGTTGACGTTGGTCGCTTTCGAGTCATTGATGTAAAGGACTCCGCCTACGCTCATCACATTCTCCAGGCGGTGCTCGATGTTCTTAAATGTGGCCAGGCTCCGCCGTATCACATCGTCCGTGATATTCATGATCTTTCCGGTTATCGCGGCGGCCATGGAGTTGTAGATGTTGTGTTTCCCCTTAAGTGACAGCTCCTGAGTCGGCACGATACATTCCTTGCCGCCGTAGCGGACGGTAATCTTCTCCTCGTCGGCATAAGCACCTTCTTTGACAGGGTGTTTCTCTGAGAAAGGCAGCATTTTGGCTCTAAGGACGATCTCCTTTATGTGGCCGACGGTGACCATGTCGTCGTCACAGAATATGAAGCAGTCCTGCTCGGACATGTTGCGCGTGATGCGGAATTTGGCCTTGACGTAGTTCTGCATGTTGTGGCCGTAGCGGTCCAGATGATCGGGGGTGATGTTGAGGATGATGGCGATGTCGGCTTTGAAGTCATACATGCCGTCAAGCTGGAAGCTGCTGAGCTCCAACACATAGATGTCGAAGTCCTCGGTCGCCACCTGATAGGCGTAGCTCTTGCCGATATTGCCGGCCAGTCCGACATTGAGTCCGGCGTTGAGGAGCATATGGTAGATAAGGGAGGTAGTGGTGGTCTTCCCGTTGCTGCCTGTCACGCAGATCTTCTTGGCCCGGTCGTATCTGCCGGCGAACTCTATCTCGGATATCACCGGAATGCCTGCTCTGAGGACCTCGCTTACGACAGGAGCCGTATCGGGTATGCCTGGACTCTTGATTATCTCATCGGCGTTGAGGATCCTGTCCATGCTGTGTCCGCCCTCTTCATATCCGATGCCGTACTGTTCAAGTGTGGCTTTTGCCTCAGGTGATATGGAACCGTTGTCGGACAGAAATATGTCCATCCCCTTGACTTTCGCGAGAACAGCGGCTCCTACACCGCTTTCGCCGCCTCCGAGTGCTACGATCCGTTTCATGATTACCGTATTTTTAAAGTTATTATTGTCACGATTGCCAGTATGATGCTTATGAGCCAGAACCGCATGACTATCTTGGCCTCGGGTATTGCCCGGACCGGTTTGACGATGAGAGCCGGTATGCCCTCCTTCTGAAAGTGGTGGTGCAGCGGTGACATCTTGAATACCCTGCGTCCGGTTCCGTATCTTTTCTTGGTGTATTTGAAGTACGCTCTCTGTATGATGACGGAGAGCGATTCTGCGAAAAATATTCCGCACAGCAGCGGCAGCAGCAGTTCCTTGCGGATGAGGATTGCGGCCACTCCTATTATTCCTCCCAGGGCCAGACTGCCGGTGTCCCCCATGAATATCTGGGCGGGATAGGAATTGTACCACAGGAAGCCGAGCAGGGCTCCGATCATGGCTGACATATAGACAACAATCTCTCCTGAGTCAGGAATGTACATGATGTTGAGATAGTCGGCGTAGATGACATTTCCGGAGAAATATGCGAGTATTCCCAGTACGGCCCCGACTATGGCCGTGACTCCCGCTGCCAGTCCGTCCATGCCGTCGGTCAGATTGGTGCCGTTGGATACGGCCGTAATGATGAATATGATGACAAGTATGTATATGACGACCTGAAGCAGTTCCTTGGTCTTTCCGCTGCCGAGGGCCAGCCAGGCGTAGTCAAACTCGTTGTCCTTGACGAACGGTATGGTGGTCAGGGTGCTGACCGTGTCCTCATGCACGCATATCGTGATGCCTACCGCTAGTCCCAGGATTACCTGTCCCACGATCTTGTATTTGCCGGGCATTCCCTCCTTGTTCTTCCGGAAGACCTTGATGTAGTCGTCCGTGAATCCGAGGCATCCCAGCCATACGAGTGTTATCAGCAGCAGCTGGATGTACATGTTGGTCAGATCTCCGAACAGCAGTACGGATATCAGTATGGCTCCAAGAATTATGACACCTCCCATGGTCGGTGTCCCCTTCTTTGCAAGCTGTCCCTCCAGACCCAGGTCACGTATCTCCTCTCCGAGCTGCTTGCGCTGCATGTATTTTATGAACTTCTTTCCGAAGCAGAGAATCAGGACTATCGCAGTGATGCTCGCCAGGATGGAGCGCACTGAGATGTACTGCATGATTCCCGAGCCGGGGAAGTCCAGATACTG
>CALVDI010000024.1 GCA_944326225.1 uncultured Bacteroidales bacterium
CCGGACCATTTACGGACCACCATACCGTCATCCACCAGCATAACTCCTCCGTTGGAGCGCACCATGGATATCAAGGTCTTATAGTCCCCGGACACCATCGCCCGCCCTATCCCGGGATAATGCGCGGACACGGAGTCCGTCTCAGCATCAAGTACCGGGACAGCCACGTAACTCCGGCCTCCGTAATACGATATCGAATCCATGCAGACAGACGCTTTATGCCAGTACGCGCTGTCCAGTGCGGATGGACGGAAGGCGACAAAGACAAACACCGGGCTCTCCGAGCCGACAATATCGTCCGCGACATTCTCTCCGTAGACGTCCGAGAGAGTCATATCGAACAGCAGATCCTCCTCATCCCCCAGATATATGGTCCGGGTGTCGACGAAATTCCAGTCCGTCCCGGGCAGGCTGTCTATCGCGAAATACTCCTGTTTCCCGTCTTTCTCATAGAGGAAGACCGTCTCAAAATTATTGTTGTCCGATATCTTGTCCAGCTTGGCCGACAGGTTGGAGCCTACACGGAAATTACCGAAATCCAGCAAGGGTATGTTGATGTACGAATATACCGCACACAGCAGAGCCAGTAATCCGTAAGTTCCCAGAAAGGCCCACTCGGCAGCCACCGGGGCCACAGGTTTGAACTTCTTACGGAACAGAAACACAGGGACTATGCAGACAAGCAGCACAACATTCTTGAAGAATGTCTCCCACATGTCAAGGCTGATGGCCTGACCGAAACAGCCGCACTCGTCTATAGCATCATACAGGGCCATGAAGAAAGTAAGGATGGTGAAGAACACCGTCATGACCAGACCTGCAATGGACGCGATGCGCATCCTCACGCACATGAGCACCGCAATACCGATAAGGAACTCCGTCAGCGACAGGAGCATGCCGAAGGGCACGGCTCCGAACCGCAGGAAGTCCAGATGGAGTGTGCCCAGATACTCCTCGACTATCAGCCCCGTACCCACGGGATCAGTCAGCTTGAAAAATCCGGACAGGATAAACGTGACTCCGAAGATAAGACGGAGCAAGAACATCAAGACCCTCAAAGCTCTCATAACACCTCCCTTATCTTCTCAAAGACATCATCCGCCGAAAGCATCTCCCCTTCCGGACCGGAGCAGTCTATCCTGCGGAAGTCCTGGTCAGCGGCACACAGACGCAGATACACCTCCCGTACCCTGTTCTGGAAAGCCATGTCGGCCTCATGAATATCCTCCGCCCCGTGCAGGTACTCCCTGTCGCTGCCCTCCCTGGCATTGGAGAGCCTTTCCCGCACGAACGAGACCGGCACGTCCAGAAAGACATTCAAGTCCGGACGCGGAATGCCGTAGACACCATATTCTGTATCCAGTATCCACCGCTGAAGCTCCAGCGAGCGGGACTCATCCTCAATCTTGGCGCACTGAAAGGCGATATTGGAATACACGTACCTGTCCAGCAGCACAGTACGGCCCTCATCAAGCCACCTGCGTATCACAGCGGAGGCATCCCTGCGGTCTTCTGCGAAAAGCAGGGCCACTATCATCGGATGCACCTGGTCTATCCGGCCGAACTCACCCCTCAGAAAACGGGCAATCATGTCCCCCACCACCGGTGCGTCAAATCTGGGGAAATGCAGGTACTCCGGACTGCGGCCGTCCCTCAACGTCAGATATTCCGACATCCGGGCCACCTGAGTGGACTTGCCCGAACCGTCCAGACCTTCTATGACTATAAGCATAACTTCCTTTTTAATGAAACTTTGCAAATGTACAAAAATTATCATGTATCTTTGTGTTTTAATCATTACTGTTATGCTTACATCCATCTCTCCCATAGACGGGAGATACTACCGTCAGGTCAGTGACCTGTCCTCATATTATTCCGAGTTCGCCCTCATAAGATACAGGGTCAGAGTCGAGATAGAATATTTCATAGCCCTGTGCGAGCTGCCCCTGCCTCAGCTCAGCAGCTTCGACCACAGCCTGTTCGACACTCTCCGCGCGATATACCGCGACATGACCGAGGACGAGGCAGCCGAGGTGAAGGAGATTGAGAAGACAACCAACCACGATGTCAAGGCCGTGGAATACTATATCAAAAGACAGTTTGACCGGCTGGGTATCGCCCCCCGCTACAAGGAGTTCGTGCATTTCGGACTCACCTCGCAGGACATCAACAACACAGCCGTACCGCTGAGCCTTATGGAAGGCATACAGGATGTCTATCTGCCGCAGCTCTACGAGGTAATCAACACTCTCGACGGCATGGCCGAGGACTGGAAGGACATCCCGATGCTGGCCCGCACCCACGGCCAGCCGGCCTCTCCCACCAGACTGGGCAAGGAGATAGCAGTCTTTACGGCAAGACTGAGGGAACAGCAGAAAATGCTTCTTGCCGTACCCTTCTCAGCCAAGTTCGGAGGAGCCACCGGCAACTTCAACGCGCACTATGCCGCCTATCCGGACATCGACTGGAACGCTTTCGCCGAGGACTTCGTCGAGGACAGGCTCGGACTGAAACGCTCCTATCCCACCACACAGATAGAGCATTACGACAACACGGCCGCCCTTTTCGACGCAGTCAAGCGCATCAACAACATACTGGTGGACTTGTGCCGCGATATGTGGACCTACATCTCCATGGAATACTTCAAGCAGAAGATAAAGGCCGGTGAGGTAGGCTCATCAGCCATGCCTCATAAGGTCAACCCTATCGACTTCGAGAATGCCGAGGGCAACTTCCTGATGGCCAACGCTGTATGCGAGTTTCTCGCATCCAAGCTGCCCATCTCCAGACTCCAGCGGGACCTGACCGACTCCACCACCCTGCGCAATGTAGGCGTTCCCATCGCCCATACTGTCATCGCCCTCAAGTCCCTCCAGAAAGGCCTGGGCAAACTGATACTCAACAGAGACGCCATTGAGCGGGATCTCTCCGACAACTGGGAGGTAGTGGCAGAGGGCATACAGACCATACTCCGCCGGGAGGGCTACCCCAATCCCTACGAGACCCTGAAGGCCCTCACCCGTACCGGGCAGGCCGTCTCCGACCGCACCATCCGGGACTTCATCGACTCTCTTGACGTGACGGAGGCAGTGAAGGACGAGCTGCGCCGCCTCACCCCGTTCAACTACACCGGCAGATAGGTATCCGAACATTTCTCATACACAAGAACAGGATTATGAGACACATCTTGTTGACAATAGCTGCAGCGGCAGTCCTGACTCTCCGGGCCGCTGTCAGTGCTGCTGCCCAGAGCCCGGACTACGACACATATTTTACCACTGACCGCCTACGCGTGGACTTCATTCTGGCAGGAAACGCACAGGAACAGCACGCCTACCTGGCCGGCCTCAAGAAAGAATGTGCCTGGGCCGGGTCCCATGCATCCCTGATCGACCCGTTCCGCTACGGCGAATACATGTTCGAGGCCTGGTCAGGCGAGACCCTGATCTACTCCAAAGGATTCTCCACCCTCTTCCAGGAGTGGAGAACTACATCCGAAGCCAGCAAGCTTTCAAAGGCTTATACGCAGACAGTATGGATGCCCTTCCCCAAGGATGACGTACACATAACCCTCTCAGAAAGGGTAAAAGCCACAGGGGAGTTCCGCGAGATTTTCTCTTGCAGCATAGACCCTGAAGATGCCCTCATCAGCCGCGAGGCCGCCCCTGACTTTACAGTCACACCCCTGCTCACATCCGGAGACATGGAGCACAAAGTGGACCTGCTCTTCGTAGCCGAGGGCTACACAGCAGACCAGACGGACCAGTTCCACCGCGACTGCCGCAAGTTCATGGAGTACCTCTTCTCTATGGAGCCATACAAGTCCCGCAAGAGTGACTTCAACGTCACAGCCGTGGACGTCGTATCCCCCGAGAAAGGCACTGACATCCCCAATCAGGATATCTGGAAGCACACCGCCCTCAACTCGCATTTCTACACCTTCTACATTGACCGCTATCTGACCGTCACCGACCACAAGTCCATAGCCGACAACGTGGCCGGCGCCCCGTTCGATGCCATTTTCATCGTAGTTAATGAAGAAAAATACGGCGGCGGAGGCATCTACAACTCCTACGCCCTGGGCACCGCCGGCAACGAATTCTCCTATCAGGTATTCATCCACGAGTTCGGTCACAGTTTCGCAGGGCTGGGAGACGAGTACTACACCTCCGAGGTCGCCTACGAGAACTTCTACAACCTCGAGACCGAGCCCTGGGAGCCCAACATCACCACCCTAGTGAACTTCGAAAGCAAGTGGAAGGACATGATCGACTCCGGCAAGTGGAGCGAGGAACAGGTAGGTGTCTACGAGGGCGGCGGATACATGGCCAAGGGCGTCTACCGTCCCCGCGAAGACTGCCGCATGAACACCAACACCGCTCCCGACTTCTGCCCAGTATGCCAGCGGGCCATCAGCCGGATGATAGACTACTACTGCAGATAATGACCATAAGGCCGTACAGATACTACCTGATCGACCTGGACCGGACACTGTGGGACTTCGACAGCAACTCCGAGCACGCCATCGGTCTGCTCATCTCCCGCAATCCTATGCTCTACAGGACGATACAGGAAAAAGAAGGGTGTGGGGAAGATTCCCTGCACCGTTTCTTTATGCGCTACGACGTGCTGAACCACCGGCTCTGGGCCACGTACGAAAAAGGGGAAATGACCAAGGAAGACCTGCGCTGGAAGCGGTTCCACGAGGCATTCCGCCGGTACGGAGTAGAGGACGAGGCCCTCTCCCGGCAGTTCGGAGAAGACTATCTCGAACAGATGGTCTGCGAGAACAGACTGATGCCCGGAGCCAGGGAAATGCTGGAGGCCATACGCACGGCAGGAGGTAAGATGGCTGTTCTCAGCAACGGCTTCCGCGAGGTGCAGTACCGCAAGCTGCGCGGAGCCGGCATTGCGGAATATTTCTCCGCCGTCGTTGTCTCGGAGGAGGCCGGCTGCCTCAAGCCCAGGCCGGGCATCTTCGCATATGCATTAGAGACCCTGTCCGGCATAAAACGTACGGACGGAGACAGATGGAGAGAAGCGAAAAGGGCCGCCCTCATGATCGGGGACGACCCGGTTAACGATATTGAAGGAGCACAGATATTCGGCATCGACCAGTTCTACTACAACCACAAGGGCCACAAGGCCATCTCCCACGCCACCTACGAATCCCCCGACCTCACCCCTTTCCTATAGCAGTTCGTCCATGAGACGGTCCAGGTCGCGGCGTTCCTTCTTGGTAGGACGGCCCGTCCCGCGGTCGCGCCTGATGTATATTGTCTCGAACGGAGCGTTGAGCTTGTCCAGCTCCTCCTGAGGAGTGATATCCTCCGCAAACTCAGGTACCAGTTTGGCTCCGACCCTGTTGCCTATCGGCACTATGACCCGGTACTGGAAATGCACACTGCCCTTACGCACCGACACGATGTCACCGGCCTTCACATCCCGGGACGCCTTGGCCTCCGCCCCATTGACTGAGACCTTACCGCTGCGGCAGGCATCGGCAGCCTCGGTACGGGTCTTGTACACCCTTATCGACCATAAGAACTTATCTATTCTTACCTGCTCCTCCATAACTACTCCTTTATATAATCATCCTTTTCCTCCTGCCTGCCTATATAGACTTCCATGACATGGGTTCCCGGCACAACAGGCGCGAGCATGAAGTCCGGCATAGCGGCCGGTATCAGCACCCACTCTCCCCGCAGCAGCGGATACCTCTCAGAGCCTTCGGATGGTGTCAGCACTGCCTCGCCCTCCAGACAGGTATAGAGGATAAAACTCTCGTAACGGTCCGGCCATACCCGCAGCGGAGCCGTAAGAGCAAGCTCATTTGCCGTGAAATACTTGCTGGACACCAGACGCTTTGATGTTCCGCTCATACCGGCCGGGACAAACAATGAACTGCTGTCATACTTGCGGTAATTGATGCAGCTCAGGGCCTGGTCCACATGCATCTGCCGGGCAGTGGCGGGGTCGTGCTCGCGGCCCCAGTCATAGATACGGTATGTCACATCCGAGAGCTGCTGTATCTCGGCTATCACCAGACCACCTCCGGCAGAGTGTACCGTCCCGGCTTCGATAAAGAAGAAGTCTCCCTTGTGCGGAGTCACGACATTGAGCACCTCCTCAAGAGTGCCCTTGGCGCAGCGGTCCAGGAACTCAGGCACATCCATATCCTTGTTGAATCCCATATATATCCTGGCATCAGGGTCGGCCTCAAGGACGTACCAGGCCTCGTTCTTGCCATAGGAGTTGTGCCTGTCAAAGGCAGTATCATCGTCCGGATGCACCTGGACCGACAGGCGGTCGTTGATGTCCAGCAACTTGACCAGTATCGGAAACTCGTCCCCGAAACGCTTGTAGTTGTCATCCCCGACTATCTCGTCCATATATGTCTCGATGACATCGAAGAGAGGGTTGCCGTCCAGCCAGCCTCCGGCTATCACCGAACTGTCGTCCTCAAAGCCGGAAATCTCCCAGCTCTCTCCTATCACTTTCTCCGCGTCGAACGGTTTGTGGAACTGAGCCGCCAGACGGTGACCACCCCAGACCCTCTCTTTCGGCTGGGGTATGAATTTAAAGGGATATATTGCTTTCTTCATACTTGATTGTATTGTTTCCTAGGTAAATACTTATTGAGGGCCCATATGCCGGCCACCGTCACGACAGCAGAGAGAGCCACTACCGGCCAATACGCCCGGGCTCCGACCAACTGTTCCAGAGAACCCATGGCGGCATCAGGTCCCATAAACGCCACGACCGCTATAGTCAGGGCGTTGTTGACAAAGTGCAGGACCACCGTTGTCCAGTAGCTTTCTGTACGGGCGTATATCCATCCGAACAGACAGCCCATCGCGAAAGCCGGCACAGCCTGCCACGGATTGAGGTGAGCCACCGCAAACAGCAGGGATGACCATGCCACCGCCTTCCACACCCGCATCCTTCTGAGCAGACCGGAGAGGATGACCCGGCGGAACAGCAGCTCCTCCAGCAGAGGCGCCGCCACGCACACCGTAACAGCACTGCCGATCAACTCAGTACCGTACATATTGCGGAGCATGTCATCGTACCATTGCGGAGTCTCCATCCACGATGTCGCCACTCCCAGCAGGACTACAAGCGACAGCTCCACCAGCACTGCCACGGGAAGCATCAGCCAGGCACCGGTCCTGCCGGATGTTCCCATTACGACAGACGGTGCGCCGCCGTCCCTGACCGCTCCGAGTCTGAAGATATATATCAAGGGAAAGACGTATGCCAGTGAGTATATCAACGGCATGGGAAGCATTCCCAGAAAAGAGACGGCCAGCTGCCCTATGACCAGCAGAAGCAGAATCAGGCAGGATTCCCACAGACTTGGGCCGGCATTCAAAAGATTTTTCATCATCGCCTCTCAAAATTTTTTCAAATATAGCGATATTAGTCCTAACTTTGTACCATCATGGAAGAAACATCTGTCAGCCCCTGGAAAAAGTTCGTCAAAGTCATCACGAACAAATACACTATCGTCACCGTCATATTCGCGGTGATCGTTCTCTTTGTGGACCGCAACAACCTCATCCGCTGGGCTGGCGATTATCTGACCGCACTCCGTCAGGAAAAGGTCATAAGACAGTACAACCGGGACATACAGATGCTTGACGACAAGCTCGACGAGCTGACATCAGACAAAGACTCCCTGGAGAAATTCGCCAGGGAGCAGTACTATTTCCACAAAAAAGGGGAAGACGTGTTTATTGTCGATTGAACTGGGTCATGGTCCGCTCTATGCCGGCCAGACCGAATGACTTGACAGCCTCCACGGCCCTCTCCCGTATCCCGGGAAGCTGCTTCTCCTCCTCCTCGTCCCATTTGCCCAGGACGAAATCCACCTGCGGGCCGCGTCCCACGTGCGAGCCGATGCCCACACGCAGCCGGGGATAATCCTGCGTTCCCAGCATCTCCGCTATGTTGGCCAGACCATTGTGACCGCCGGCACTTCCGCCCTTACGCATACGCATCGTCCCGAACGGCAGATTCATATCGTCCGCTATCACCAGGAGATTCTCTACAGGTATACCCTTCTTATCCAGCCAGTACGCCACTGCCTTGCCGCTCAGGTTCATGTACGTGGAGGGCTTCAGCAGGACAAATGTGCGTCCTTTGAGCCGGATCTCCGCCATATCCCCGTAACGGACTGTCGTAAAAAGAGTATTGGACGCCTGAGCCCAGGTGTCCAATACCGAAAATCCCATATTGTGGCGGGTACCTTCGTATTCGTACCCTATGTTTCCCAATCCGACTATGAGAAATGTCATGAGAGGGAATATTACTGAGCGGGTGCAGCCTCGGCGGCAGCCTCTGTATCCTCGGCGGCAGCCATGGCGGCACGGGTGTGCTTAACTGTGCAGACCCCTGTCGTCTTGGGGCTTACTATCTGAATACCCTCAAATGAAAGATCACCGGCTACAATCTGCTTGCCGAGCTTGAGGTTGGTGATGTCGATATCCAGTACATCGGGTATCTGATCAGGCAGACCGCTTACTCTGAGCTTACGGGCCTCGATAAGGAGCTTACCGCCGGCCTTCACGCCTGCGCAGTTACCGAATATATTGAGAGGCACGTCGATGGACACAGGCTTGTCAGCGGAGATGGCCAGAAAATCCACGTGGATGGTGTTGTCTGTGACAGGGTGGAACTGAAGCTCGTGCATAACTGCCAGATAGCTCTTACCGTCGATGTCAAGGTCAACGATGTAGCTGTTAGGTGTGTGTGTCAGAGCCTTGAGCTCCCTTGCGTCAACCGAGAAAAGAACATTCTCGATGCCGTTTCCGTAAAGTACGCAGGGCACATGACCCTCTCTTCTGATGCTCTTGATTGATGATTTACGGCCTTTCTCTCTTGCCGTACCGTGTAATGTAATGTGTTTCATGATGTTTGTTAAAAATGTGTTACTCAGTCCGGGCTTTCCGGACCCCATTGCACCAAAAAGGCTCAGCTTTTTGAGTGCGCAAAAGTAGTCTTTTTTATTTAACTCAGCAATATTTGGCAAATATTTTGTATCTTAGGGGACTGAATTAACAACTAAAAACCCTTATTATGGAAAAGAAATGGAGATGCACCGTATGCGGATACGTGCACACAGGAGACAATCCTCCTGAGAGATGCCCTCTTTGCAAGGCTCCCGCAAGCAAATTCGTAGAGATAAAGGAAGAGGCCGGCGAGATTTCGTGGGCTGACGGTCATACACTTGGAGTAGCCAAAGGCTGTGACAAGGAGATCTGGGAAGGACTCCAGACTCACTTTGCCGGAGAATGTTCCGAAGTAGGCATGTACATCGCCATGAGCCGTCAGGCCGACAGGGAAGGCTATCCCGAGATCGCTGAGGCCTACCGCCGCATCGCATACGAGGAGGCCGACCACGCCGCAAGATTCGCAGAACTCCTCGGAGAAGTGGTTTGGGACACCAAGACCAACCTCGAGAAGAGAATGCACGCAGAGGCCGATGCCTGCGCCGATAAGAAACGCATCGCCACCCGCGCCAAGGAACTCAACTACGACGCCATCCACGACACAGTTCACGAGATGTGCAAGGACGAGGCCCGTCACGGACAGGCATTCGAGGGACTCTACAGGAGATTCTTCGGAGACAAGAAGTAATTACTCGACCATCATTACCGCCTTGTTCCAGGCGAGGGTCCTGTAATACTCATCGAGAATGGGATTTTCGGGATTCGGTATGTACGTACTGAGTCCCGAAAATTTATTTATGGAGAACTGAGATATACCGCCCAGGACAAACTCCTCAGTATACCATTTGCAGACCACGGCCTCATCAAGCGTTCTGCGGAACACTTCATAGCGGCCGCCTTCATCTCCAGAATCCTGAGTTGGAAGAGATATCCTGAAGATGAAATCATCCAGATCATAAAACCAATGGCGGTTCAGCCTGAAATAGCCCTGTACGGAATCCACATCCAGTGCTCTGACGGCATCCCTGCCTCCTGACAGGAATATATCCAGACATGCCTCAGCCAGCTGATCGAGCTTTCTGGCATCCACCATTGAGACTGTCGCCCCCTGTTCCTGATAATTTTCATAATAAAGACGGCATACATTCTCCAAACCGCGCTTGCCTTTAAACAGTTCCCCTACCACCTTGTCGTACGGGAATCCACTTGCAAGCACCTCCGCAGCAGAGGAGAGAAAATAATCACAGCGGTCCTTGAGTTCATATGCCACCTCAACACCTCCCATAAGGCAGGCATCCATGAGTATGAACGAATAATGTACGGGCAGTGCATCGGCCAGATCCCTGATATCCATTTCTGCGCCTCCGTCAGCCCCGAAAGACTTGACATAAGCCGCATATGGGTCATATATATGAGACGCCGCTGACAGCACCCCGTCAGGAGACATGCCTGTAGGATTGGAATAATATCCCTCGGGCAGCCATCCGGTACCATGCGACCACAGCACCAGACCGTTCTCACTCGAGGGGAACAGTCCTGCCGCATATGACAGGACCTCCCTCATGACAGAGTCCGAGCATGAGTTCTGGTCCTCATACTCCATGAGAATCTCTTCATTGACATCTCCGAAACGGTCTTTGCTGAGACGTATCAGCCTGGGAGTCTCTCCCTTGATATCAGCGTATACCAAAAGTACATCCCCCGAGCCTGTCGCGAAATAGGCAGGGACATCCCCGCGCTTCATATCCTCTATGTTCTGTCTCGCATAAGAAGACAGGTTGTTGTCCGCTGCCATGTAGATCAGCACTGTGCGGCCCACGCTCATTCCGTTGCTTTCGCCTTTCTCACAAGACGCCAGCAGAAACAAGGCAAAAAACGGCAATATCAATGAGTTCAGAGTTATTCGCATACTTTTTCCATTTTGTGCGACAAATATAGAATTAATTTCGTATTTTTGTATTTTAAAAGCGTAATTATGAAAACTGACAGTTTATTCACTTTCCTAGGCGGTGTCCTGGTAGGAGCCGCTGTTGCGATTCTCTTTGCCCCCGATTCGGGAGACGAGACACGCAAGAAGATCAAAGAGACTTTTGACAAAGAGTACCAAAGTCTAAAAGACAAGTTCAATAATGCGAAAGCCCCCGAGGCCGTTTCCGTTCAGCAGACCGAAGACGAGTCCCTGTAGATACGATGGAAGAGCAGAATCCCAACTCCAACCCGCTGGAGGAGCTCTTTTCCTCCATTAAATGCTACATTGACCTCCGAATCGATGAGATCAAGCTGGCCCTTGCCGAGAATCTTGCCAAGATTTTCAGCAGGATAGTATTCTTTTTTCTGCTGTTCATCCTCGTTGGGATAGTCCTTGGCATCACAGCTGCCATACTGAGCTCCGTGTTCGCCGACCTCGTCGGCAACAGGACTGTCGGACTGCTCATAACCGCAGGGCTGTTCATACTTGTCATCCTCGGTCTGTTCATGTTCAAGGACAGATTTCTTATCAACTCCCCCCTGAGGATGTTTTTAAAAATGTTTTTCGATGACAGGAAAAATGGAAAAGAGTAGGATCGATTACAGGAACATAAGAAATATCGAGGAACTGCAATACCACCGCCGGCTTCTGTCCTCGCGCATAGACCATCAGGAGATCATGGTCAAGTACAAGCTGCGCTGCGTGTGGGAATTCATCTCTCCGTCCAATCTCTTCAACATGGGTTGCAGGGCAATAGCCTCATACAATCCATCGTTCGGAATCGCCTATAGGGCAGTGGAGTTTTTCAAAAGCATCATCAGAAGCCGAAAGGGCAGAAACAGGTAATCGCCAGATATGAAGATCATCGTAGCCGGAGCCGGGGAGATAGGCAGTCACTTGGCCAAGATGCTGAGCATGGAATACCATGACATCACCGTGATAAGCCCCAATGAGGAGAGTCTGGAGAGAATCAGCGGAGAGTCCGACATCATCACCGTGGAAGGGATATCCTCTTCCATAGACACTCTGGTCAAGGCGGGTGTCCGGAATGCGGATCTTTTCATAGCCGTAAACCCTGACTCCGAACAGGATATCAACATCGTGTCGTCTGTCCTGGCCAAAAAACTGGGCGCCAAGAAAGTCACCGCCCGCATCAACAACGAAGAGTATCAGAAAAACGAGAACAGAATCCTCTTCACCGATCTGGGCATAGACTCTCTGTTCTACCCGGAGAAAATCGCAGCCACCGAGATAGTGAATCTGCTCAAGCAGAACACGGCTTCGGAATTCATGAATTACTCTCACGGCAAGCTCCAGCTCATCGTATACAAGCTGGAAGAATGCTCGCCTATGGTCGACAGTACCGTAGGAGAACTGAGGGAAAGGACACAGAACCTGTTCCGCTCAGTAGCCATATCGCGGAACAACAACACCATCATACCCAAAAGCGCGACTCGCTTCAAGGTCGGCGATGTGGTGTATCTGGTCTCAAAGAAAGAAGGCATGGAGCATGCCCTTTCATTATCAGGCAAATCAAAAGTGTCGGTAAGGAACCTGATGATTCTCGGCGGCGGCAGGATCGGCGAGATGGTCTCCAAGTCCATGGAGAGACAGACAGACAACATCAAGCTTATTGAGATCAATCCCGAGAAATGCGTCCATCTGTCTGAAGTTCTGGACAAGACTCTGGTCATCAATGGAGACGGGCGCAATTCCGATCTCCTTATGGAAGAAGGCATCCGGGATATGGAGGCTTTTGTCGCCGTAACAAGCAGTTCGGAGACAAACATCCTCTCATGCGTAATCGCCAAGAGGATGGGAGTACCCAAAGTCATAGCGGAGGTCGAGAACTTCGAATATATAAAACTCGCCGAAGAGATGGGCGTAGATTCTGTGATCAACAAAAAGCTGATCACGGCAGGAAAAATATTCCGTTTCACGCTTTCCAACAAAGTCCGCTCCATAAAGGTTCTCAACGGCACGGACGCAGTGGTACTCGAATTCATCGTAAATACCAACAGTAAGATAACTACCGGCAAGCTCAAGGACCTCCACTTCCCCGAAGACGCCATTATCGGCGGGTACGTAAGAGGCAACGAGAGCTTCATCGCTGACAGCGAGAGCACCATACGGCCATACGACCAGGTAGTGGTGTTCGCCAATCCCGACGCAGTAGACAAAGTAGACAAATTCTTTTTATAAATTTTAAATATTTAAAAATGATACAGTTTAAATTCCCCGTATCCGGCAAGACACGCACAGAGCACGATCTGCTCGGCTACAAAGAAGTTCCCGAGGAGGCTCTCTTCGGCATCCAGACCCTGAGATGTATTGAGAATTTCAATATCAGCAACTACCATCTGTGCGACTACCCTGAGTTCATCAAGGCCTTCGGTATCGTGAAAATGGCGGCCATCAAGGCAAACCACAAGCTTGGCCTCGTATCCGACGAGGTGTGCGACGCCGTAGTGAAAGCCTGCCAGGAGCTCATAGACGGCAAGCATCTGGAGTTCTTCCCCATCGACATGATGCAGGGCGGCGCAGGCACCAGCATGAACATGAATGCCAATGAGGTTATCGCCAACCGCGCCCTGGAGATCATGGGACATAAGAGAGGCGAGTATCAGTACTGCCACCCCAACGACCATGTCAACATGGCCCAGTCCACCAACGACGCTTACCCCAGCGCCATGCATCTCGGACTGTACTTCATCAACGAAAGCGTGCAGGCAAGCCTGAAAGAGCTCATCAAGGCCTTTGACGACAAGAAGAAAGCCTTCGCCAACATCATCAAGATGGGACGTACCCAGCTGCAGGACGCTGTGCCCATGACTCTCGGACAGTCATTCGGTGCCTTCGCCGACGCCATGAAGCACGAGGCCGCAAGACTTCAGAGGGCAGCTGACGAGTTCCTCTACACCAATATGGGCGCCACAGCTATCGGAACCGGCATCACGGCCGAGCCCGGCTACGCAAAATACTGCACCGAGTATCTCCGCGAGATTTCCGGCCTGGACATCAAGCTCTCACGCAACCTGATAGAGGCCACACACGACACATCCTGCATGGTAGCTTACTCTTCAGCCCTGAAGTCCATCGCCATCAGACTGTCGAAGATATGCAACGACCTCAGACTTATGTCATCCGGCCCCCGCACCGGTATCGAGGAGATCAAGCTGCCTCCCAAGCAGCCCGGTTCGTCCATCATGCCCGGCAAGGTCAATCCTGTCATCCCCGAGGTGGTCAACCAGATCTGCTTCAAGGTTATCGGCAATGACTTCGCAGTGACCATGGCTTCCGAGGCCGCACAGCTCGAGCTCAACGTAATGGAGCCCGTGATGGTCGAGTCTCTCGTAGAGTCCGCCACATGGATGAGCCGCGCCTTCAGCACCCTCCGCATCGAATGTATCGAGGGCATCGAGGCCAACAGGAAGCACTGCGAGGAACAGGTTAAGCACAGCATCGGCATCGTGACAGCCCTCAAGCCCTACATCGGATACTCCAACTGCACCGAGATCGCAAAGGAAGCCCTGGAGAGCGGAAAGAGCGTCTACGACCTCGTTCTGGAGCGCAACCTGCTGTCCAAAAAGCAGCTTGACGTGATACTCAATCCCAAGAACATGATTCATCCGAGCATGATCGAGGAGATACAGCCCAAAGAATAACGACTGATTCTCCATATAGAGAAAAGTCCCGCCGCGGCGGGACTTTTTTATTATACCATTAATAAATAAGCTCAAAATTATCCACCCAGAACGTATTGCCCAGGCCGCCGTAGAAAGCCTCCCCGCAACTGGAGGATATCCATATGATTATATGGGTCGGTTCTTCGTCCGGCCCTGCCCATCCGTCCTCCTGTATCGGTACTATCTTCCCGTGGCTGTTGCGGCAATAATAGACTATCTCCCCGTTCTTCAGTCCCATCTCGGGGATAAAGTCCGGAAGGGAAGATATATCCCCGTATCTTACGGGCAGGGTCTCACCATTTATCCATTCCAACCTGCTTTCTGTAAACATCTTGAATGCCGTGCCTACTCTTTTTGCCGTCACATTGCCTTCCGCATCCTCGACACGGCGCTGCAGATACACGGCTATGAAGGCATAGTCCTTTCCTCCAATGCTTTTCTTAGGCGAGAAACCGGTGCTTCTTACCACAGGATGACCGACTTCCGCCTTATAGTCATACCGGACTGCCACAGGCTTGCCGGTAAATGGTATTCCGCAATCCATCTTTGTGTACGCACTCTTAGTGCTGCGTATAGGTTCATGAAAATATCCCGAAAGGATGGTACCCTGTACCAGGACCTCCATATCTATAATGCCGAGAACCTTGACTTTTTCCATGATTACGGAAAGCCGCGCACAGTATCCGTCACCGCGCCGCTCCGGGAAAACCGAGTTGCTTCCCTTGATCACTCCAGCCACGTCAGCCATGATATTGCACGGAGAAAAGACATCCTCCTCCCTTATCGGACAAGGCTCCTGACCGGAAAGAACAGCCCCCTCAGACAACTTGTAAATATTCTTTATATTACCGCCCAATATCCTCGATTCCTCCAGCCTGTATGTCCTCCAGTGGTCGAACTTTCCTTTTTCATTGATAAGCGAGTCCATGTCCTGGGCAGAACACAGCGACAGGGACGCAAATAGAGAAAGGACGACATGGATTATTTTAAATCTTTTCATATTTTTGTAAAACTTTAAATGGCAAATTTAGAAAAATGCGCTCATTCTGCTTCATATTTCTATTCTTACTGTCCATGCACACGGCCATGGCCGTAAGGGCATACCCATACCCTGTAAAAGTAAAGCAGCCTGACGGAAGCACACTTACCATCCTCATACACGGAGACGAATTCTACCACTACATCACATCCACAGACGGCAGGACTCTTACCAGACATCCGGACGGATTCTACCGGACAGGCAGTGCCGCACACGAAAGCATGTCTGTCCCCGCGTTAAGAGAGCGTAACATCCGGAGACTTTCCGCCGCCGGAGGCATTCCGGTGCTGAGCACCAGGCAGGCAAGGGCACTTGTCATTCCGGTACAGTTCTCTGACCTAAAATTCTCCGTACAGAATCCAAGACAGCACTTTGACAATATGCTCAATGCTCCCGGATATTCCGACAACGGAGGCACCGGCTCGGCAAAGGACTATTTTAAGGCCAACCTGCCCGATATCGACTTCGCATTTGACGTCATCGATCCCGTTACCCTAAGCCGCTCCTACACTTACTACGGTGAGAATGACATAAGTACACCGACTGTTATAAACTATGACTACAGGGTCACAGAGATGGTGGAGGAGGCATGCTCGCTGGCCAATCCTTCTGTGGATTTTTCTCAATATGACATCAACGGTGACGGGACTGTCGACTACATCTTCCTGTTCTTTGCCGGCTACAACGAGGCTGAAAGCGGGGACGAGAACGCAATCTGGCCCCAGACATACAACATCGCATCTTCAGGCATCAGGATGGACGGTGTCAGGCTGGGACTCTTTGCCTGCTCATCAGAGCTCGCGGGAAGCGACCTCGGCATGGAAGAGGCCATACCCTCGGGCATAGGCACATTCTGCCACGAATTCTCACATTTCCTCGGGCTCGTGGATCTATATGACACGAATCACGGCAGCGGAGGCATCAGCAAATGCCTTTGGGGCACACTATCCGTAATGGACAACGGGAACTACAACAATTTCGGCAGGACTCCTCCATACTTCTGCGCCATCGATCTGGAACTCGCCGGCCGTGCCGAATTCATGGAGATCAAGGCCGGTGTCACAGTTTCTCTGGAAGCTGTCAATCTCAACAGGACAGTCATCCGGATTCCGACACACACAAGAGGTGAATACTATCTCATAGAGAACAGACAAGAGACAGGATGGGACTCTTACATAGGCGGATCCGGCATGCTGGTTTATCACATCGACAAATCCGGCAACATAGTGGACGGCATCACTGCATCAGTCAGATGGACGACAAACTTGATCAATGCCTTCGCTTCCCACGAATGCGCCGACCTTGTCGAAGCCATGCCGGATGCAGGAGACATCAGGCAGGTCTTTTTCCCCGGACAGGCGGACATCAATGAATTCTCGGCTGCGGGGACACCTGCGTTCATAGCCTGGGACGGGACACCCGTGGGCCTGAAATTCACGAATATAGCCATGAACGGAGAGGTAATCACCTTCGATGTCATGGAGGACAACACGGAGATACTTCTGAGTCCTGTAAACTGCAGCATAAAAGCACTGCAGAACAAAGCCATAGCCGAATGGGACTGCGGAAGACCCGGCCTTTATAAATGGGGCATCATCTGGGGCAGAACGGACGAGCCCGAAAAGGCGGTCAGGGATACGTCCTTGATCACCAGATTCACCTTTGAGAACCTGGATCCAAAAACAGACTACATCTGTACCATATACCACATAGGAGAGCATGCCAATGGAGATTCCGTCTCCCTAAGGTTCAGCACATCCGCTCTGACCTCCCCCTATCCTTACATTGTGATGGACAAAAGATCATACCATACCGGAGACACTCTGGATCTTGCCATCAACAACCTGACCGAGGACCTGAGCTCCTGCATGTGGTACATCAACGGCAACAGAGCCATAACTGACCGCTATGTGTTCCGCACCGCCGGAACCTATGAGATCAAAGCCGTGCTCGTCTACTCCACCGACGGCAGCAGCGAGTCCGTCATAAGAACACTAACCGTTAAAGACGCCGTATTGCCGGCTAATGAAAATGAAAACTGCTGACTATATCATTACCGCACTGATTCTGTCCACCCTGGTGCTTGCCGTATCCTGTAAGGAAAAAGCTATCGAGATAGACTCGCTCGAAAAAGAAATTTTTCTCAGGGAGACAAGAGAGGGCCTCTACAGAAACGGCAAAGCCATGTTTCTGTATCAGAGCGAACTGCATCAGAAAGCCACAAATCCACGGCGGATCCAATACCGCATACAGACTGACGAGCAGGACACCTGCCTCAACGTCACGATGGATGCGCTTCCGGAAAGCCCGGGAGTACACATTACCACATCCATAGACTATAGAAGCCCGGGAGACCTTATTTCAAACATGAGCCACCTTGAGTGCTCCAGAATATACGAAGACAAAATCTGGCTTTGGAATTCCGGCAGTCTTACCGGACTCATCCTGAACATCTCACAGCTCAGATAAAACAGACAGGGCAGCCGGCAATTGTGCGGCTGCCCTGTCTGTCAATAGTTTAAGAAGGGTTATTTTGAGAACTCAATAGAAGCTTTCCTGAAGTCCTTCAGAAGCTTTGTAAGTTCAAGCGAGGCTTTGCGCGCACGTGTTCCGGCTGTCTTGTTACCTTTTTCACACTGTGCTTCCGCATTCTTCTGGAAAGTCTCGATTTCCGCATTAATTTTTTCAATAAGTTCTTTCATTGCTCTTATTATTTTTGATTTGGCTCAAATATAGCAATAATTTTCAAAACATTAGCTAAATTTTATATTTTTGTACCGTTTTTAATCCAAATGTTTTTTTCTGAAATGGATTTGAATTTTAATTTCAAAGAGATCTTCAGCGCCTTCATGGTCCTGTTCGCAGTGATAGACATAACAGGCTCCACCCCTGTCATCATAGGCCTCAAGGACAAAGGGCTCAAGGTAGAAGCCGGAAAAGCCGCGCTGCTCTCATCTGTCATATTCCTGCTGTTCCTCTTCCTCGGAGACGCCATACTGTCCCTCTTCGGCGTGGACATCCAGTCATTCGCCGTGGCAGGCTCGATCATCATCCTCATACTGGCCTGCGAGATGGTTCTGGACATCGAGATATTCAAGTACCAGGGACCCGGCGGCTCCGCCACCGTCGTACCCATCATATTCCCGCTCATAGCCGGAGCAGGAGCCCTTACCACCGTCCTCTCCCTGAGGGCCGAGTACCACGTCGAGAACATCATAGTAGCGATACTGCTCAACATGGTCATAGTCTATTTCGTACTCAGATACCTCAACATAGCCGAACGAATCCTCGGCAAGGGCGGGGTCTACATCCTCCGCAAGTTCTTCGGCATCATCCTCCTCGCCATCGCCGTCAAGCTCTTCACCGCCAACATCGCCTCCCTTTTCTAAATGCCGGTCCGATATTCAGTCAACTATTCTCAAATATGATTCTGACTGGGCACATGCCCTACAGTGCCTTCTGACGGGTATGAAAAAAGGCACCCGAAAGTGCCTTCCTAAGTTTATTTCGGCCCTACAGCCACCTGTAGTGCCGTTTTAGAGTCTAATATTCTTCCTCGTTGAAGAAGAAGTCCTCCTTGCTGGGATAGTCGGGCCAGATCTCCTCTATGCTTTCGTAGACCTCGCCGTCATCCTCAAGGTCTTCCAGGTTCTCAATGACCTCCAGAGGGGCGCCTGAGCGGGTAGCGTAGTCTATCAGTTCGTCTTTGGTTGCGGGCCAGGGAGCGTCTTCGAGCTTCGAGGCCAATTCAAGTGTCCAATACATAGTCTCAATGCATTTTTATTTTGGTCGGCAAAGATATACAAAAATCCTCTAGTCAATCCAAAAATCTTCCGAAATGTTATGCCGGTGACACTCCATGCGTCCCAGCGTGAACAGATAGTCCGACAAGCGGTTGAGGTAACGCAGCACCGCCACCATATCGGGCCGGTCGTCTCCCAGTGCGACGCATGAACGCTCGCTCCTGCGGCAGATGCACCGCGCCACATGACAGTGGGCGGCACTGACCGGACGCGACGGCAGCACAAAACTCTTCATGGGAGGCATCTCCCCGCTCATCCTGTCTATCTCCTTCTCCAGAGTCTGGATCCTGTCTTCCGGAAACGGAGTCAGCCTGGGGTTCTCCACATCGGAGGCGACATGGGCAGATGCCGTCATAAGCGCAGCCTGTATCTGTCTCAGTACCGCGTCCTCCGTCTCTATATGGCAGCGCAGCAGGGCGATATACGATATCAGCTCGTCCAGATCCCCGTATGCGCAGACTCTCTCAGATGCCTTGGAGACCCGTCTGCCCCCGACGAGGGATGTCTCACCGGCGTCTCCTGTCTTAGTGTAAATCTTCATATCCGTCTTATTTTATATGTTCTGTATCAGACTCTATGCGGCCGTCCCTGAGACGTATGACCCGATGGGCATAGGCGGCGATATCCTCCTCGTGGGTCACTACTATCACGGTATTGCCATTGCGGTATATCTGGTCGAAAAGCCTCATGATCTCTACGGATGTATGAGTGTCCAGGTTACCCGTCGGCTCATCAGCCAGTATGATGGAGGGACTGTTGATCAGAGCCCTTGCAAGCGCAACTCTCTGCCTCTGACCGCCCGAGAGTTCATTGGGCCTGTGGTCCATCCTGTCCTCCAGCCCCACACTCCTCAACGCATCTGCTGCCTTTTCCCGCCTTTCTCCAGCCGGGACTCCGGCATAGACCATCGGCAGAGCGACATTCTCCAGAGCATTGTATCTCGGAAGCAGGTTGAAGGACTGGAAGACAAAGCCTATCTCCCTGTTTCTGACATCCGCCAGCTCACCGTCATCCATCTCGCTCACATCCGTCCCGTTCAGAATATACCGGCCGCTGTCCGGCGAATCCAGACAACCCAGAATATTCATCAACGTGGACTTGCCCGAACCGGACGGTCCCATGATGGCCACGTATTCGTTCCTGAAAACGGAGAGCGACACCCCGTCCAATGCCCTCACCTCCTGATTTCCGACCCGGTATATCTTGAAGATGTCCTCGAGTCTGATAATCTCCTGTGCTTTCTCCATGATGTATATATTTTGAAACCGGCATCTAAAGTAATAATTAATTGTCTGTTTCCAACATTTTCCTTAATATTGCGCCTCAATTTTTTACGATTATGGCATTCAAGAAAATAGAAGAATATGATCCGCAGACCACACAGGAACTGGCCGCGCACTATAAGGAGATACTCCGCCTGTTAGGAGAAGATGCTGACAGAGAGGGACTTCTCAAGACTCCCGAACGCGTGGCCAAGAGTATGCAGTTCCTGACCCAGGGCTACTATATGGACGGGGCCGAGATACTGCGCTCAGCCATGTTCAAGGAGGACTACCGGCAGATGGTGGTGGTCAAGGACATTGAGCTGTATTCCATGTGCGAGCATCATCTTCTGCCGTTCTACGGAAAGGCGCATGTGGCCTACATTCCCAACGGATATATCACAGGACTGAGCAAAATAGCCAGGGTGGTGGAGTGCTATGCCCGCCGCCTGCAGGTCCAGGAGAGACTGACAGTGCAGATAAGGGACTGCATACAGGACACACTGCATCCTCTCGGAGTGGGAGTGGTAATCGAGGCTTCGCACATGTGTATGCAGATCAGGGGAGTACAGAAACAGAACTCCATCACCACCACATCGGCGTTCACCGGCGGCTTCCTCAAGGACGAGCGTACCCGCAGCGAGTTCATGCGCTTGATAGGAGTGTCGCTACACTAGTCTCATAATGTACCTTAAAGAAATATAAAGCTACGAGAAAAGACTAGCCGCCCTCGGCTCTAGAGGGAGGGGCCCGCCACGCAGTGGTGGGAGGGCCTGGTCTTTTCGACTGCTTTATATTTCTTCAAGCCCTAATTCTGAAGCCTTTTCGCGCATAAGGGCGAGTGCAGCGCCGTGGTCGTTGGGAATACGGCCGTCCAGAATGGCGTCCTTTATGTATTCCTTGATGATGCCGATCTCGCGGCACGGAGGAATACCGTATATCCGCATAATCATCTCGCCGGTCACAGGAGGCTGGAAATTGCGGATGCGGTCCTTCTCCTCCACCTCCTGCAGCTTCTGCCGCACCAGTTGGAAATTGGCCAGATGCCGGGCCACGGTCCTGTCATTCTTGGAGGTAATGTCCGCCTCACACAAGGTCATAAGATCATCTATGTCATCCCCCGCGTCGAACAGCAGACGGCGCACGGCAGAGTCTGTCACTTCTTCCTGTACCAGCGCAATCGGACGCAAATGCAGGAACACCAGTTTCTGAACGTACTTCATCTTCTCGTTCAAAGGCATACGCAGATACTTGAACACCTGGTAGACCATCTTGGCCCCCACCACCTCATGACCGTGAAAAGTCCATCCGGTCCCCTTCTCGAATCTCTTGGTGGCCGGCTTGCCTATATCATGCAGCAGGGCGGCCCAGCGGAGCCACAGATTGTCAGTATGAGGTACGATATTGTCCACTACCTGAAGAGTATGCCTGTAATTGTCCTTATGCCCCCTGCCCTCCTGGGTCTCAACCCCTTTAAGACCGCTAATCTCAGGCAGTACAAGTTCCAGCAAAGTAGCCTGATCCAACAGGTCAAAGCCGACAGACGGCTTCGGAGACATCAGAATCTTGTGCAGTTCCTCGCTCACGCGCTCGGGCGAAAGGATGGACATACGTCCGCGGTTGCGGCGGATTGAGTCCATCGCCTCGGGGACAATGGTGAAACCCAGCTGCGTGGCGAATCTTATGGCCCTTACCATCCTGAGCGGGTCATCGCTGAATGTCGTGTCCGGATCCAGCGGCGTACGGATCAGACCGCGGCGCAGGTCCTCCAGTCCGTTGAACGGATCGTACAGAGTGCCCATATCCTCCTTCTGGAGGGAAAATGACAGGGCGTTGATGGTAAAATCCCGACGGAGCTGGTCATCCCTCAGAGTCCCGGGGCACACATTGGGCTTTCTGGAGTCCTTGGAGTAAGACTCTTTCCGGGCCCCGACGAACTCTACCTCCTCCCCCTCCGTGGAATGAATCATAGCCGTGCCGAAACGGGCGAAAATAGCCACATTGGAACCCGTCCGCGCACCCACGCGGCGGGCCAGGGCGGGGCCGTCCCCCTCCACCACGACATCTATGTCCTTACTCGGCCGTCCCAGAATCATATCCCTGACGTAGCCACCTATGACATAGGCCCTTACTCCCATTTTTTCCGCCTCTTCGGATATTATCCCGAAGACAGGCCTAGAACTGTCCAGTATCATATCTTAAATCACAATATCCGGTATCTCACTGAGAAATCTGTACTCTGGTCCGTCTCCCGTCCTCTCGCAGAAACACATATTCACACCGTTGGTGAAAAGCATGTACCTGACGTTCAGCACACGGTTGTAGCGCACACCCTGCTCTATCACCTTCCGGTCCAGCCTCTCGGACGGAGCCTTGCACTCCACCAGCATAAGAGGCCTGGCATCTCTTCCGAAAACCACTATATCCGCCCTGTAGGTCATGGAGTTGAAATGAAAGGCATACTCCGAGGCCATCATCACCAGCGGGATGCCCTTCTCGGCATTCAGCCAGGAGATGACGCTCTGCCGCACCTCCTCCTCAGGCGTACGGGCCACATCTATCTTCCGCAAGGGATCGAAAATCGTATCCATAATCTGCAAAGTTAATGATAAAATACATATTTTTGCAGTCATGGCTAAAATAGATACAGCGGCACAATATGAGACGCTCCGCAAGGAGATCGAGGCCGGAGAGTTCCAGCCCGTATATATCCTGATGGGGGAAGAGCCCTTTTATCCGGAGCGGCTGTGCGCCCTCATTACAGACAGGGTCCTGCAGCCACATGAGCGGGACTTCAACCAGACAGTGCTTTACGGAGCGGACACCTCAGTGGACGAGATCATCTCCAACTGCGAGCGGTATCCGATGATGTCCGAAAGAGTACTGGTGGTAGTGCGCGAGGCCCAGGTCCTGAAGAAGCCGGAAGGTCTGGGCGTATATCTGGACCATATCTCCCCAAGCACAGTACTGGTACTGCTGTTCTCAGGTAAGAATATGGACAAACGGACGTCCTTTTATAAAAAGGCAACCAAGTCGTGCATCATCTTCGAGTCAGCCAAGATACGTGAAGAAGCCATGCCGCGCTGGATTGAGTCGTACTTCCGCAGCATCGGCAGGGCCATTGAGCCACAGGGAGCCATGCTTCTGGCCGAGTATGCCGGCAACGACCTGCGCAAGATCTCCGTCGAGGCCGACAAACTTCTGAAAGCAGTCCCTGAACAGCAGAAAACCATAACTGTAGACGATATCGAGCAGAACGTAGGCATCAGCCGGGAATTCAACACCAGTGAACTAACCTCTGCCCTAGCCTCACGCAACGCCGACAAGGCTTTCAGGATAGCGTACTTCTTCGGAGAGTCTCCGCGTCAGTATCCGCTGCAGATGACGCTCGGCTTCCTCTTCTTCTTTTTCTCCAAAGTGGAGATGATACACGCCGTCATGCAAAGAGACCGCATATCCATACAGGATGCCGCGTCCAGGGCCGGAATCTATTACAGCTATGCCAAGCCCTATACCGCAGCTGCGGCAAATTACAACCTGCGCAAGACCATGAAGATCATCTCCTGGATAAAGGACTGCGACCTGCGCAGCAAAAGCGGTTCAGGCGGTACCGCCACGGAAGGTGATCTGCTCACCGAGCTCATCGGGAAGATCCTGTCACTTTGAACGGTTCCTGCGCCTGAGTATCTTCCTGTAAGTACAGCCTGTCTCCTTTACCAGTATCCGGTCCAGACTCCTTCTGGTCCTGAATCCGTAACTGTTCGCAAACTCATCCGGATCCTTCAGTTCCAGTCCGGCACATCTTTCTTCCTGTATGTCCGACAAGAGTTTCTCAATTCTCAGACTGTTCAGGTACTCCCTGAAGCCCTTGTATTTCTCACATATGACCCTGGATGCATATGTGCGGTTAGTTCCCGTCATCTTTGAGAACACCGGCAAGGTCAGCCTATAATCCAGATAGAGCTGCTCATCCTTCATCTTTCTGTCCAGACGCTCGAATATCACCTCCTTGGTGTATTTCCAGTCCTTAGATATCCTGTCCTTTTCCATTGACTGTCCTCCTTTCTTCCTCATATATTCTGTTCTTCATTTCCCTGCACCATTCTCCGGGAGTGCATCCGGTATTGAGTTTGAATGCACTTGTAAATGAAGCATTGTTGTTGAAACCGGAACGGTCCCTCAACTCATTCATCGACATATCCGGACTTGCCGAAAATATCCTCATAGCCTCCTTGACCCTGAAGTAATTGACCAGTTCCCTGAAATTCTTGTTCATCTCCATATTGATGGTCTTCGAGAGATAGGATTTGTTAGTAAACAGCCTCATCGCCACCTCCTGCATACTTATGTCCTTTGACAGATATGGCTTCTCGCTTTCAAAATAGTTGATCAGTCTGTCTTTCAACGGAAGAGCCGAGTCATCCTCGAACTCAGCCGGCATACCGTCACGGAACCGTACCGATGACTGATACTCCTGTTGCCCACAACGCGACGTATTCCCGCATCCCCGGACATACGCCCCCATTCTGGACGGAGGCAGCGCATGACCATACTTGAGAGTCGAGACCATCAGACCTATATGCGCCACAGCAAAACCGATTACCAGCACAAAGTAATCGAACATCACGTGCAGTCTGAACGAATATATCAATACCAGGAAATTGTATACGGACAGCAGGAGCAGATGTACAAAAAGATCCATCATATGTCCGTGCCGGCCTTCCTCCACAAGCACAGGCCCGTACGCACAATACACATAGACCGTCACGCAGAATGCCGCTATGGCTATTATCACAGACCCCCTGAAAAGTATCCATCCCGGAAAGGAGTCTATATCAGCAAATGCCATGGCATCTGTAAACATTATAAGCAGCAGGATGAATACCGCCGGTATACAGAACGGCAGCCACGACCTGTCCTGAAAGACATAACGCTTTACCACTATGCAAGGCAGCAGGGAGGACGCCACGTACAACTTTATCACGATACGGTCAGTAACATCCGAAAAACTCCCGTCGGCGCCGCACAGAATATGCGCTCCGCCGGAAAGGTAACAAAGTGCGATTGCGAAAACGAGAATTACGACATCCCTTACAAGTCCGGACGCTGCCTCATCACCACCGTCCCATTTACCTCTCATCTTAAAAACAACATATATACCGACAGAGAGATATACGAGACACGGCAGCAAGGATACTGTCAATATAAAAATAGTCTCCACCATATTTAAGCCGATAACTGGCTCAAAGATATGACGGAGATCTATTCTAAAAGATAAATTAAAAATTTATCCGCCTAAATATTCGTTTTTATAATTTTGTTATTTTCTTTTTTTCCTTTATCGCGTCAAAACCACGTCCATACACTCCCATAACACTGCCGACAGAGATAAAGGCCTGCTTGTCGATCTGTTTGATCATGGAAAGCAGATAATTGGTCTCTACCTTCCGGACCATTACCAGCAGCACTTTCTCGTGATTCTTTGTATACCATCCCTCCGCATCCAGAACGGTGACTCCGCGTCCCATCGTACCGGATATCATATCTGCTATCTTCTCATACTCCTTGGAGAATATGAACAGCTGTACGGACTGCTTGGTTCCCGCCACTGACAGATCCACCACATAACTGCATGCGGCCACCACCAGATAACCGTACATGACACCGGCTATCCTGGCTCCGAAATTCAAATCCGACGGCAGCAGGATGGACGAACCCACGATGAAAATATCGCACAAGAGGATAATCCTTCCAGGAGGAACATTACGGTACTTACTGATAATCAAAGCTATCACATCCGTCCCGGCTGTACTTCCACCCCTACTGAAAGCCATGCCGATACCAAGACCGGACATTGCTCCACCGATGAGAGCACAAAGCAGCTTCCCGTTAGCCAGAGCCAGTTCCTCTATAAAAGTCTGGGGTATCACTTCCGGCAGTACCCTGAAAAGCAGGGATGCCACCACTACGGCATACACAGTCTTGACTCCGAATGCCTTTCCAAGGGTCTTCACTCCTATAATCAGCAATATCAGATTGACAAAGAAAAATGTGTAGCTGACAGGTATCGCACCGTTAGTTGCATACTGGACGATGGCACCGATACCGGAGACACCTCCGCCGACAATTCCGTTAGGGATTACGAAAATACACCAGCCTGCCGTATAACACAGCAGTCCAAGGGTGATGATCAGATAATCACTTACTACTGTAAGGACTTTTCTTGTACTTGTTTTCTTTTGCGTTTCCATTCTATTTTCTCTGGTCCTTTTAATTCATCAAATCCTCTTCCATAAACACTCATGGTCGATGTCACCGACATAAAAGCAGAACGGTCAAGATTCTTGACTATCTTATTGATCTCATTCAGCTGATGCTTGCGGGCTATGACCACCAGCACCTGATGGGCCTCCTTCGTGTACCAGCCGACACCTTCAAAAGCCGTCACTCCCCTCTTAAGCTGCGTCATAAGCGCATCGGCTATCTCGCTGTATTTCTGCGAGAATATCATGACCTGCACCGACTGCTTGCTGCCGGTCAGCAGCAGGTCCACACCCTGGGAGAAAGCTATCACCTGCATGTAGCCGTAGACCACATCGGAGAGCGTCTTTCCGGGCAGCAGAAGCACCGATCCCACTATCAGCAGGTCACAGAAAAGATACACCCTGCCAGGTGATATCTCCCTGAACTTGGAGAGTATAAGGGCTATGATATCCGTACCTCCCGTACTGCCTCCCTGATTGAATATCATGACGATACCTATCGCTCCGATAAAACCTCCGATAAGGCCGTTCAGGAACTTCTCATCAATGGTAGACACCCAGGGTATCAGTTCAGGCAGCACCTGCAGCAGCAGTGAATTGAGCAGGATGCAGTAAATCGTCTTGAATCCGAACCCCTTGCCGAGAATCAGGAATCCGAGAATCAGGAGCACTACATTGATTGAGAGATATGTCACGGATACTGGTATCAGACCTCCTGTCGCATAGTTCACAAACGTTGCCAGTCCAGGGATAGCACCGCCCACTATGCCTTTAGGTATCAGGAATGCCGTCCAGCTGAAGCAGTACAACGCCAGTCCAAGAGTGATGATGACATACTCTTTCAGCGTTATAAGGACTTTCTTCGTTACCGGCTTCATATCAGAATACGACATTGATTATCTTGGAGGGAACCACTATCACTTTACGCACAGGCTTGCCGCCCAGGTATTTCTCAGTATTCGGAGAAGCCAATACGGCAGCCTCCACTTCCTTGGGCGAGAGTCCGAGGTCCAGTTCCATCTTGAAGCGCATCTTGCCGTTGAACGACACAGGATACTCAAATGTGTTCTCCACCGTGTAGCTCTCCACATACTCGGGATACGATGCATTGGATACAGAGTCATCATGTCCCAGCCTGTTCCACAGTTCCTCGCAGATGTGAGGTGCGAAAGGCGAGAGCAGTATGACCATCGGCTCCAGAATCTCCCGGCTGCGGCACTTGATCTCCGACAGCTCGTTCACTGCTATCATAAATGCGCTCACCGAAGTATTCATGGAAAAATGCTCGATATCGGACGACACTTTCCGGATAAGGTTGTGCAGCACCTTCAACTCCGCAGAAGTGGCCTTCACATCCGTAAACACAGCCCCGTCCTTATCATAGAAGAGTCTCCAGAACTTTCTGAGGAAGCGGTGAACTCCGTCTATACCCTTGGTATCCCACGGCTTGGACTGCTCTATCGGACCAAGGAACATCTCGTAAAGCCTGAGCGTATCAGCACCGTAAGTATCGCAGACATTGTCAGGATTGACCACATTGAACATCGACTTGCTCATCTTCTCTATGGCCCATCCGCAGATATACTCCCCGTCCTCCAGAATAAATTCGGCGGAAGCGAAATCCGGCAGCCACTTTCTGAAAGCATCAAGATCCAGACGGTCATTGTGGACTATATTGACATCCACGTGTATCTCCGTAGTGTCATACTGGTCCTTGAGATTGTATGAGACAAATGTATTGGTACCCTTTATCCTATACACGAAGTTGGAGCGGCCCTGTATCATACCCTGGTTGACCAGCTTGCGGAACGGCTCCGGCTCGCACACATAACCCAGATCGTACAGGAACTTGTTCCAGAACCGGGAATATATCAGATGACCGGTGGCATGTTCCGTCCCTCCGACGTACAGATCCACATTCCTCCAGTACTCGTCTTTCCTACGGTCTACCAGAGCCTTGTCATTGCAGGGGTCCATATACCGCAGATAATACGCGCTGCTGCCTGCAAAGCCGGGCATCGTGCTCTTCTCTATAGGCCAGCCGTTGTATTCCCAGTTCCTGGCTCTGGCCAGAGGAGGCTCACCGGACTCAGTAGGCTGGTACTTGTCTATCTCGGGCAGGCACAGAGGCAGATCCGACATCTCCATCGGAACGGCCACACCGTCCTTATAATAAATAGGAAAAGGCTCTCCCCAGTATCTCTGGCGGGAGAAAATGGCATCCCTGAGCCGGTAATTGACCTTCCTGCGTCCGATGCCCATCTCCTCTACCTTGGCAATCGCCGCCGGTATGGCCTCCTTGACAGTCATTCCGTTGAGAAAGCCGGAGTTGCACATCACGCCGTCCTTGGCGTCAAAACTCTCCTGCGACACATCGCAGCCCTCAATGAGCGGAATTATCGGCAGGTTGAAATGCCTGGCGAAAGCATAGTCCCTGCTGTCATGAGCCGGCACAGCCATGATGGCACCGGTGCCGTACCCGGCCAGCACATACTCCGATATCCACACAGGTATCTTCTGGCCTGTCAAAGGATTCACAGCATAGGAACCGGTGAACACACCCGTTACCTGACGGGTCTGGGCCATCCTCTCCCTCTCGGTCTTCCTCGCCGCGGAGGCCAGATATTCGTCCACCTGAGAGCGCATCTGGGGCGCAGTAAGCCTGTCCACCCACTCGCTTTCAGGAGCGAGCACCATGAAAGTCACGCCGAAAACAGTATCAGCCCTGGTCGTAAATATAGTCACATCATATGTCCTGTCTCCGTTCTCCACCTTGAAGATCATCTCGGCTCCTTCCGAGCGTCCTATCCAGTTGCGCTGCATCTCCTTCAGGGAATCTGACCAGTCCAGAGTATCCAGGTCTCCGAGCAGTCTCTCCGCATAGGCGGAAACTCTCAGCTGCCACTGCTGCATCTTCTTCTGAATCACAGGATAGCCGCCTCTGACAGACAGCCCTTCCTTGACCTCGTCATTGGCCAGTACCGTTCCCAGTGCAGGGCACCAGTTGACGGATGTCTCTCCCAGATAGGCTATGCGGTAATTCATCAGTACATCGGCATGTTCCTTCTCCGTCATGGAGTTCCACTCCGCTGCCGAGAAACTCATCTCCCTGGAGCAGGCGGCATTCACGTCCGAAGTACCCTCCGAGGCAAAATGCGCCTCCAGTTCCTCTATAGGACGTGCTTTCCCAAGGGTATTGTCATACCAGCTTCCGAACATTTTCAGGAATGCCCACTGAGTCCACTTGTAATAAGCGGGATCGCTGGTGCGTATCTCCCGCGTCCAGTCATACGAGAAGCCTATACGGTTGAGCTGGCTCTTGTATCTGGCTATGTTCTCGTCCGTCGTAAGGGCCGGATGCCTGCCCGTCTGTACGGCATACTGCTCCGCCGGCAGGCCGAATGCGTCAAACCCCATGGGGTGCAGGACGTTGAAACCCTGCAGACGCTTATATCTGCTGTAAATATCGCTGGCTATATATCCCAATGGGTGTCCCACATGCAGGCCCGCCCCGGATGGATACGGGAACATGTCCAGAACATAGAACTTCGGCTTCCCGCTGTCCTCTGTCACCTTGTAAGTCCCGTTCTCCGCCCAGAACTTCTGCCACTTTCTCTCAATCTCTGAAAAATTGTAATCCGTTGACATCTTATATCGTTCTTTCTATCTTTTTTTCAATCTGAACTCAACCGGTATAGAATACTTGACCCTGACCTTTTCTCCTCCGAAGACTCCCGGCTTCCATTTCGGAGACGCCGCGATGACCCGCACCGCCTCGTCCTCAAGATACTGGTCATTGCCTCTGACCGCCCTGACGTTGGTTACACTGCCGTCCTTCTCCACGATGAATTCTACCGTTATCGTTCCGGACACACCTTGACTCAGGGGTACATCCGGATATTTCAAATATGTATAGACCCATTCAGTCAAAAATGAACCCACGTCTCCTCTGAAGAAACGCGGAGGAGTATCTACCTCATACGGAGAATAGACTCTGTCGCCTCCGTCCGTCATAACTGTTCCCGAAGACTCTTCCGGATAAATCCTCGGACGGTCTATCATCAACTCTCTATTGGCTGCCTCCCGTATGAAATTGTATAAAAAGTCACAGACATAGTCCATCGACTCGTAATCCAGAAGATCGGCCGTATCACTTGTAGTCCTGACACTTCTGCTCTGCCCGGTAGTGAAAAGCACCACCGGGATATTTTTCTCGTAAAACGGAAGATAATCACCGGAAGGAAGCACTCCGACTCCCCGCTCCGGTATATAGAAAGCTCCGGTCTGAGACAATCCGTCTACAAGAGAGTTGATCTCTGGACTGGATGTCCCGTTATAGTATGTGAAGCGGCTCATCGGTCCGGAGCCGCCGACCATCCTGACATCCAGCATGACGGAGATACTGTCGGCATACGGGAACGTCCTGTTGACAAAATACCATGAGCCTGCCATTCCCTGCTCCTTTGCACCGAAACCGACGAAAATCACCGATCTTTTAAAAAGAAATGCGGAAGCGGCCACTCTTCTGGCCACTTCCAGCATTACAGCCGTTCCGGAAGCGTTGTCATCCGCCCCGTGGTATATCTGCATCACTGTCGCTCCGTCTACTGTCAAGAGATTGGTCCCGATATGATCCATATTGGCACCCAGCACTATATACTGGTTCTTCAGCACATCGTCATATCCTTCAACTACCCCTACGATATTTCTGGATGTCAGGGTATCGTCCTTTTTTACTATGGAGAACACCTGGCCTTCCCGTCCAGAAAGCATGGACACTCCTGCATCATAGAGGCAGTCATACACATATCGGGCCGCTTCCAATTCCCCTGCAGAGCCGGCTTGACGGCCCCACAGGGAATCAGAGGAGAGGAATCTGACATGGTCCTCCAATCTCACGGCCTCCTCATTCTGCGCTTGCGCGACAACGGACAGGCCGGACAATAAGACGAGGATGGCAGCAGTCAGTCTCACTATTTGGATACCTTATAAAAAGGAGTCTTAACCACCTTGGCCTTGAGAAGCCTGTTCCTTACCTTGATGTATATCTCAGTGTCCGCCTTGTTGAACGGAGTATTGACATAACCCATTCCGATGGGGATGTTGAGGGAAGGAGACATGGTTCCGGATGTCACATGACCGATGACAGCACC
>CALVDI010000025.1 GCA_944326225.1 uncultured Bacteroidales bacterium
GAGGTGAGCAGCATTGAGTATGACTCGACGCTTTTGTCGGATGGCAGTACCTACTCCAAGTACATGACATCCAGAATAAAGATGACCGTTGAGGCCAACGAGGGCAATGTCCGTGAAGGCACTGTCGTCCTCAAGGGTGTGGACGGAGTTACTGACGCGCTCGTGGAGGTGACTCAGATGGGGCAGCTGGAGGCGGATTACGATGCTGAGTTCCTGCGTCGTTCGGTGGCGATAAGATTCACAGCCACATGGTGCGGCAACTGTCCGAGGATGAACGCGGGTCTTACCGATGCAATTGCTCAGGATCCGAGACATATCATCCCCCTGACCATGCATGTGTGGGATTCGGACGGAGGCCTTAACTACGATCCAGGAGACGATTATGCGGATTACTTCGGTATCGACGGCCTGCCTTCGGGATTTATGAACAACTATGCGGAGATAGGCGGAACTTATGCCAGCGCTATAGTCCAGCGTCTTGTCAATGACCTGGCCGTGGAGGCTGTAGAGGAACTTCCTGCCAATACTGCGGTAGCAGGATCTGCGCGTATCGAGGACGGTGATATAGTTCTTGATCTTGGTATTGCCTCCAAAGAAGCTGGAAGTTATCTGGTAAGTGTGTTTGTGCTTGAGGACGGCATAGTGTATGAGCAGCTCGGAGGTTCCAGCGAATATGTTCACAATGCTGTTGCGAGGGCGGAGATGACACCGATGTGGGGTGAGCAGGTCTCTCTCGGAACTGAGGGACTGTTCGAGAAGACTTACTCGATGCCGGTTCCGCAATCTGTTCTGGATGAGAACAATCTTCACCTTCTGGTTATGGTCAATGAGAAGGGCACCTTTACAGGAGACGTGCAGTACGCAGTCTATTATGACTGGGGGTACGTCATTGATAATGCGGTAGATATACCTGTAAATGGTTTCTCGGTATTTGAATACGAATAAGTTCATAGGTTAAGGTAAATAGTGATTTTCATGCGGAAAGGGATCGACAATTGAAATGTCGGTCCTTTTTTTTTGCTATCTTTGTTTGTTACTGATTTATGAAAAGACACTTATTTACTATAGTATATACATTGTTGTGCGTTTGTACGGTGTCATGTTCGTCCGTGCAACATCCTGTCTTCATGTACAATCCGGAACAGATGAGAGTGCATAAGGAGGCATGGAGCAGATTCAATGACGCAGGCATGGATGATTCGCTTATCTTATATACCAGGCCGGTGCTTGACAGGGCGATTGAGACCGGGGATACTCTAACGGCGTTGTATTGCGGAGTGTACATGGCTCAGGCATGGCTGTTTATGGAGCAGACTGATTCGGCGTTGAACTATCTGGATTGCATGCGGCCTTATATTGACAGACAAAGTGACGATGTCTTGAGATATCTGTACTACAGCATCTACGGAGGTTATTCTATAAAAGCGGAACTCAATTACTCCAAGGCGATGGAGTACTATCAGAAAAGCCATGCTTATGCAGTAGCCACGCAAAGTCCAGGCAACCAGCTCAGTGTGCTGATGGATATTATATATATATTCTATATCCGTTCAGACAGCAACGGCATGCAGTATGCCGAGGATGCTTATGAACTTGCCTATTCGTCTCAGGGCTCTGAGGACAGCAAATGCTCTGCGTCGCTGATGATGGCCATGATGTCCCATATATGCGGCAGGGATGCGGAGGCGATGGACTATGTGGAGACTGCCTGGGGTATGGCGCGCAGAGCCGGGATAGTGACGCTGTATTCGCTGATATGTAAGGTATATGCTGATATATGCACTTCTTTAGGTGATTATTCTCTTGCGGAAGGCTATTATGCCGAGGCACTGAAGTACACTGTCTATGCCGATGCGGGGACAGAGACTTTTGTCTATCTGAATTACGGGCGTATGCTGATGGCGGAAGGACGCAACCTTGATGCTCAGGATATGTTCAGAAGAGGACTTGAGATATCGTACAGATATGACAACCATGAATGTAGGAAGGAGCTGCTCTCATCTCTGGTAGACAATTCTCTTGTCCTTGGACGCAACAGTGAGGTCGTGGGTTATCTTGAGAATTACCGTTCGTATCTGGACAGTGTGTCCAACAGGCAGAAAGAACAGGATTTCAATACCATGCTCATGTCCATTCAGAGGATGGAATATGAGAACAAAGCGCAGGCGGCTGAGCTCGATCATCTCCGGACAAGGCAGCGGATGCTGATCTACATAGCTGTACTGTTTATAGTTATCATTGTGATGTCTTTCCTGTCGTTCTTCTATCGCCATCAGCGCAACACTTATAGGTTGCTGGTACAGAAGCATCAGAGATATGTGGAGGAGTTCAAGAGGAAGCAGGAACTGTCGGCCGTCAAGCAGGGCGGAGATGAACGGCAGGATAGTGTTACAGAAGCCGACCGCGTGTTGTTTGCAAAAGTCGAGAGCATGATGCGCGAGCAGAAAGTATATAAGATGAAATCACTTACGAGGGACAGTCTCGCGGAGATGCTCGGGACCAACAGGACGTATCTCTCACGCGCAATCAACAACGTGTCCGGAAAGTCATTCAGTGATTATCTCAATTCGTGGAGAGTGGTCGAGGCGACTCTGATAATGTCGGATACGACAGTAGACGTACCTCTCAAGCAATTGGCCGATGATCTTGGCTATAGCTCTGTATCCGTATTCTACCGGTCGTTTCAGAAAGAGACAGGAGTGACGGCAGGCAGATATATGAAGGAGATCAGGGCAGCCGGTTAGTGCGATATGTCAAAAGATGGCAATTTGTCAAATTTGCCGTATTGTCATGATGGTTATTTGGAGATTATGTGTTTGGAGGATAGTTTTGCAGTGAATCAAAATTATATCCGACATGAAAAAACACATTGCATCTATCCTTATCGCCGCTTTGGCTGTTCTGTCATTCTCGTCATGTACAAAGGACAACGGACGTGAGAATGACGGCCAGAAAACGCAATTCAATGCTGTGTCAGAACGGCAGATTACAGTCGGCCCTGAGGCTGCTACTCACGTAATCAGGTACGAGATAGTCAATCCTACCGGGGCATCCGTTACTGCTGAGGCTGACGCTGGAACGGACTGGATATCCGACATCAACTCCACCAGTGCTTACGGCGAGGTCTATTTCTCAGTATCTGTCAACAGTGGAGGAGAGTCAAGGCAGGCTGGGTTGACTCTGTCCTACGAGGGTATTACTCTGGATTTCACAGTGACACAGGAAGCATACAGCTCTTTTTCCATCAAAGTGCTTGAGGACGAGTGTACTTCAGGGAAGATCGCCTGGGAAGTGACACCTCCGTCAGAAGACCTTACATATGTGAGTATGATAGCGGACAAGGCTACCTGGGATACATTCGGCTCGTTTGAGGAGTATATAGAGTATGATCTGGAATATTTCAGAGAGCAGGCCGAGGTCCGCAATCTGTCATTTGAGGAGTTTATGGAAAAATATGTGCTGCGACAGGGTAAGGAGCATCTTTCTGCTGACGATCTTACGCCAGGAACAGATTATATAGTATATGCCTACGGTATGAACAGGACCGGTGAACTTCTTGCCGGTATGGACTATACCGGTGCTTCGACACTTCCGGTGGAGCAGAAGGATGTGACCTTTGAACTGACAGTGGAACAGGATTTTCCGTATATGACTATATCTGCAGTTCCCAGTGACGATGAGGTACGCTATCTGATGGATGTGTACAGCGGCACAGACAGTCCTGAAGTGATAGTCGAGTCTTATCAGGAAATGCTGGACGAGATAATCACGCTTCTTCCTCTGCTCGGCGGTGGCTCTGTCTACGACTATTTCATGGAAGTCTCATTCCAGGGACCCGGCACGACGGATCAGCTGATGATACCCGAGGCCATGGAGTTTACGGCATTTGCCGTAGCCATAGATGTCTATACTGGCCAGATTACATCCGGCGCTTCGACTTTGGTGTGTGAGATAGATTTCGGTTTCTAGCGGCTCAGAAGAGCTCGGCCAGCATACAGCGGGCCGAGCCTCCTCCGTGAGTCTCGATATAGTCCAACTGGGGGGAGAGCAGCTTGTAATGGGCGCTCAACTCCCGGTTTTGTTCTGTGGTCAGGCTTTTACGGGCAGACGCTGACATCACCAATATGGGCCGTCCCTCGGTATTGTGCAACTCCAGCATATTGCCGGCGAAATGCTCCAGCTGGTCAAACGATATGTCCAGCACCTTCTTCCCGCTGTCCCTGATGGAGCCAAGCACTCTGTCCCTGTCCTCGGACTTTATGGATTCAGTGCAGATGATGCAGTAGGCGGTGCCGAGACTCATCAGCACATTGGTGTGGTAAACATCTACGTTGTTGCGGTCGTAGGCCTCGAAAAATACGGACGTGTAACCCATTTGTTTGCAGAAATCCGCGAGTACCTGCTCCGATGTCCGGTAGGATTTGCAGGCGTAAACAACTCTGTTATCCCTGTCAAGAACCATGCTTCCTGTTCCTTCGAGGAAGAGATTGTCATTTTCCCACCATGTCAGGTCGATGAGACGGCGCACCTCGAAATTCTTTCTCACTGTTTCCAGTACTTCCGGCTTGCGCTCGTTCCTCCGGTTGACAGCGGACATAGGGTAAAGGACGAGGGTGCCGTCCTCGTGGGTGCTGAACCAGTTGTTGGGGAAAATGGAGTCGGGAGTGTGCGGATGGGGAGTGTCCTCCGCGATGACTACGTCTATCTTATTGGCCCTGAGCAGGGCAACGTAAGAGGTGAACTCGCGCAGAGCGTTCTCCTGGGTTGAGGACTCGCGTCCCGGACGGGAGAATGCGTTGTTGCCGCCTGTCTCAGGATTGAAGGCGAAGCGGGCGGGTTTGACCATCAGTACTCTGGATGTCGTCTGCATAATGTCTTTAGATATGTTCAAATACGTCTTTGATGATGCTTACAGCTTCGCGTAGCTGCTCCTCGTTGATTACCAGTGGCGGTGCGAAACGGATGATATGGGTATGCGTGGGCTTTGCCAGCAGGCCCTTTTCCGCCATGGCCAGGCAGATGTCCCAGGCCTCAAGGCCTCTCTGAGGCTCCGTAATGACCGCGTTCAGCAGTCCTTTTCCGCGGACTGACTTGAAGAACGGGGACTGTATCCGCGATATCTCCTCACGGAATATCCTGCCTAGCCTTTCGGCATTCTCGGTCAGGTGCTCGTCGCGGATGACCTCAAGGGCCGCCACTGCGACCTTGGCCGCAAGAGGGAAGCCGCCGAATGTTGAGCCGTGCTCACCGGGCTTGATAGTAAGCATAATATCATCGTCTGCCAGGACTGCCGAGATGGGCAGCACTCCGCCAGAGAGGGCCTTGCCGATGGTGATCATGTCGGGACGTATGCCCTCGTGATCACAGGCGAACATCCTGCCGGTACGTCCGATGCCGGTCTGTACCTCGTCTGCCACGAAGAGCACGTTGTACTTCTTACAGAGGTCGTAACACTCCTTCAGATAACCGTCATGAGGGACGTATACACCGGCCTCGCCCTGGATGGGTTCGGCCAGGAAAGCCGCCACCTTGTCGCCTTTTTCCTCCAGCACCTTGCGGAGGGCCTCGCTGTCATCGTATGGAATGGAGATGAAGCCAGGAGTAAAGGGACCGTATTGTGAGTAGCTGTCGGGGTCAGTGGATATGGATACGATAGTGATAGTCCTGCCGTGGAAATTACCCTCGCAGGTGATTATAAGAGCCTCGTTCTCAGGGATGCCCTTTTTTATGTAGCCCCATCTGCGGGCCAGTTTCAGTGCCGTCTCGACAGCCTCGGCTCCTGAGTTCATGGGAAGCAGCTTGTCATAGCCGAAGAATTTCGTGGCCATTTCCTCGTATGGCCCAAGGCAGTCGTTGTAGAATGCCCTTGAGGTCAGGCACAGTCTCTGGGCCTGGTCGCACAGGGCCTTTACTATTTTAGGATGGCAGTGCCCTTGGTTGACAGCCGAATAAGCAGAAAGGAAATCATAGTAGCGTTTCCCGTCCACGTCCCATACGTAGACGCCTTCTCCTTTGGAGAGAACCACTGGAAGTGGATGATAGTTGTGAGCCCCGTATCTTTCTTCGAGGTCAATGTAGTGCCGGGCTTTCTGTGATATGTTCATAAGCGTGAATATTAGAAGTATCGCAAAATTAGCAAACTTTACCGTTTTTGCAAGTCTGTACAGAGTGTTCTGTGTAAAAAAAGGACGCACTGTGTACGTCCTTATCTGTTCATGTCAGGCTGTGTGTCCCCAGCTCAAGGCATGGGCCTTTCAACTTTCTTGTCGGTCAGTGACGCTCTCAGGAAGGATACGCCCGGGGCATCAAGTACGGTAGCGTTTTCTCCGTCGTATTCTATTGTCTTTATGTAGATGTCTCCATCGGCAGTCGCATCATCATTGATGAAATATGCGAATACATAGTAAGTGTCCTCATTCTTGAATGTTGAGGAGGTGGTCGCCGGTCCTTGCTTTACGTTGGCCCATGAAGTCACAGGCATAAATGCGAGATATTTGGACAGATAATCGTATTCAAATTCGAAGCATCTTTCAGCAGCGGTTCCATCTGTAAAGCCACTATTCTGAAGGGTGCTTTCGCTGTTCCAGTTCAGGTTGTAGTATTTGTCGTTGGTGTAGGGCGTTGCGACAGCTGAGAAAGTATTGCCCGTTACTTCTACCTCCAAGGTTATACCGTTGTCGGTGACTGTTGGAGCATCAGTAGTGAATGTCTCTCTGGCTATACTCGTAGTCCTTTCCGGATAGCTGCCTGAATTGTCTATTCCATAGCACCATACAGCATATTCAGTGCTGGGGTTCAATTTACTTTGCTTGCGGTTCTGCTCCCCGTGCTTGACAATCATATCGATATAGCCCTGCAGGCTTTGTCCCATCACGGCCGCTGTACTTTCCATAATAGTGATATCCTCAGTGAAAAGCGCGTCATCGTCAAGACCATTTATCTCGCTGGCTTCGTCAACCCATACGATGAAAGGCATGGACGGGTCGTCCGGAACAATAGTTATGTCGGCTGTCGAATAGGTAATGTCGGTAACCGTTATTGTGAAAGGGGCGTCTGACGGATTATCGGGATCATCAGTGCCGTCGGCCGCTTCCTGAACGATGCGCACCGAGAACGACTGGGGCTCTCCTCCGGTATAGATATAAGTTACTTCCATGGATGCCTCACGTATCTCCTCGCTTTCATTTGCGGAGGCATTGAATGAGACTATTCCGGGCGTTTCCGTGTTGATGCCGTCAATCCATCCCTCTGGAGAGACAGATGCCTCTATCCTGCCGTCGTCTGCCGGATGGTCAATGTAGTATGTTAGGTTGTATTGTCCTCCTTCCTTTAATACGTTGATGTCTTCTGTTGTAGTAGGCGTCAAGACCGGAACTTCCGTTTCCTGTTTCTGCGGTGTGTCACATGACAGTATTGCCATAGCGCAGATAGTTGTCCATAAGAATTTTTGATAATGCATGATCGTTAGTTTTATTAAGTTGATAAATAGGTGATGTGTCTGTTTCAGAAGGCCAGTATGAATCTGGTGGAATACAGGTAGGAGTTGTCCTTTGAGTTGGTCGCCACCATCTTGTAGCAGAAAGAGATGGCATATGCCTTGTCTATGGCGTTTACCTCCTCGGTGCTGGAAGAATAGAATCCGAATCCGTCTGTACCTATGAGCTGTGCGACAGGCAGTGTCTCCAATTTGGCATTAAGCATGTCATAGTTGTCGGAGCCCGGAAGTGTGCCGATATACGCATCTGTCTCCTTATAGCACATGATTATGTATTCCTTTATTGACGGAAGATACCAGTCACTGGTGCCTGCGGGTGCCGGATTGGTCTCCCTGTATTGCAGTACGGCCTGGACTGCCTCCACTGGCCACAGGCTGTTTGCCGGGTCGGCATTGAAGGCCTCAATGGCGCAGGTGTTATTGTATCCGAGCATTTTGTTTATGTTGTCGTCGGAATTGGAGGACGTGGCAATGGATGTGAACTCGGTGTTGGCTCTTACCCATTCGTCTACAGTCCTGCCGTATAGGAGGTACGCGGACTGCCACGGGACGTATTCGTCTCCGGATATTGCGACTGCCAGTCCATGGGTGCATTCCGGATGGTCGGCCTGGAGGGTCGGATCGTCCTTTGCCGGGTTGCCTGTATAGAAAACTATACCTATGACTTTTTTGTCTGCGTCAAGGTCTGAGGACCATGTGCCGTCAGAATAAAAGTAGTCACCGACTTCCGGCTCATCTGCGGGAGGCTCTGTCTTCCCGGCTATTACGGTGATGGTGGACGAGCCGTGAACTCCGCCCGCGGAGGCTGTCACGGTGGCTGTGCCTTTACTTAATGCCGTTACAGTCCCCGATGCTGAGACTGTGGCAACGGTGTTGTCGGAGGATGCCCATTCAAGGGCGACAGTTTCGGACTGCTCCGGCAGTATCAGCGGTGTCAGTGTGGCGGAGTCCCCTGCTTCCAGTTCCAGGGAAGATGGGTTGATGATGATGCTTTCAATTAATAAGGTGTCCGATGGCGGATTTTCTGGAGTGTTGGTCCCGGTGCTGTCCTTATCGCAGGATGCAAGAATAAAAGCAACAGCTGTGACGGTACATGAGATGAACAGTTTCTTCATGAATCTTGTTGGAGTTAACAATTCCATTACAAAGGAAATGAAAATTTATGACAATTGGAACAAAAGGTGAAGAAAAATTAGTGTTTCAATGAAAATTGTGTATCTTTGCAGCCCGTTTAATTTGACGGGAATAATGTAAAGTTAAGATTAACAAACATTTATGCCAACAATTCAACAGTTAGTTCGCAAAGGACGCGAGGTTATCGTCGAGAAGAGTAAATCTCGCGCGTTGGATGCTTGCCCTCAGAAGAGAGGTGTGTGCGTGCGTGTCTACACCACCACTCCCAAGAAGCCTAACTCGGCTATGCGTAAGGTAGCCCGTGTGAGACTTACCAATCAGAAAGAGGTCAACGCATACATCCCCGGTGAGGGCCACAACCTTCAGGAACACTCCATCGTGCTGGTGCGCGGCGGTCGTGTGAAGGACCTTCCCGGTGTACGTTACCACATCCTTAGGGGCGCTTTGGATACAGCTGGCGTGGAGGGACGTACTCAGAGCCGTTCACTCTACGGAGCCAAGAGACCGAAGAAGTCAGCCGCTAAGAAGTAAACATTTTATTAATTTTTCCTAAAGTATCAAGAAATGAGAAAATCGAAGCCTAAAAAGAGGATTCTACTTCCTGATCCCAAGTATCATGAAGTTCTGGTCACACAGTTTGTGAACAACCTCATGCTCCAGGGTAAGAAGAGTATCGCGTATTCTATTTTTTACGACGCCATCGACATGGTGGGCGAGAAGATGAAAGATTCTGACAAGGCTCCTCTCGACATTTGGAAAAAAGCGTTGGAAAACATCACCCCTCAGGTGGAGGTAAAGAGCCGCAGGGTTGGTGGAGCGAACTTCCAAGTTCCGACCGAGGTGCGTCCGGAAAGAAAAGTCTCTCTCGCGATCAAGAATATGATAGTCTTCTCGCGCAAGCGTTCCGGTCACTCCATGGCGGAAAAGTTGGCCGCAGAAATTCAGGCAGCCTATAACTGTGAAGGTGCTGCCTACAAGAGAAAAGAAGATATGCACAAGATGGCAGAGGCTAACAAGGCCTTCGCCCATTTCAGATTTTAGCGTTTAAAGATTAGCTGATGGCAAGGGATTTAAAATACACCAGAAATATCGGCATCATGGCCCACATCGATGCCGGAAAGACAACCACGTCGGAGAGAATCCTGTACTATACGGGAAAGACTCATAAGATAGGGGAGGTGCACGACGGAGCGGCTACCATGGACTGGATGGTCCAGGAGCAGGAAAGGGGTATAACCATTACTTCCGCTGCCACCACAGCCTTCTGGCATTACAACGGAGAGACCTATCAGATCAACCTGATAGACACTCCGGGCCACGTGGACTTTACCGTGGAGGTCGAGAGATCTCTGCGCGTACTTGACGGAACTGTCGCGACATTCTGCGCAGTAGGCCGCGTACAGCCTCAGTCTGAGACCGTATGGCGTCAGGCTGACAAGTACCATGTACCCAAGATCGCCTACGTCAACAAGATGGACCGCGTAGGAGCTGATTTCTTCGCAGTAGTGGATGAGATCCGCGAGAAGCTGGGCGCCAACCCTCTTCCCATCTGCATCCCCATCGGATCGGAGGACAAATTCGCAGGTATCGTAGACCTGATAGCCATGAAGGCCATCTACTACGATCAGGACAGCAAGGAACTCGTCAACTACGAGATAAAGGATATTCCGGCAGACCTGCAATCCGACGCAGAGGAGTGGAGGAACAGGTTGCTGGAGACTGTCGCCGAGTATGACGACCGTATTCTCCAGAAATTCTTCGATGATCCTGCCACCATTACCGAGGATGAGATTATCGCCGCTATCCGCAAGGCTACCATCGAGATGGCAGTCGTGCCTATGTGCTGCGGCTCCTCATTCAAGAATAAAGGTGTACAGTTCCTTTTGGATGCTGTCATGAGATATCTGCCTTCACCTCTGGATGTTCCCGAGGTAGAGGGTACCAATCCCGTGACTGACAAGCCGGAGGAGCGTCATCCCAATGCCAAGGAGCCTTTCTGTGCCCTCGTGTTCAAGATTGCCACAGACCCCTTCGTGGGCCGTCTGGCATTCCTTAGGGCTTATTCTGGAAGGCTGGAAGCAGGTACATACGTGCTCAATACCCGTTCCGGCAAGAAGGAGCGTGTGGCCCGTCTGTATCAGATGCATTCCAACAAGCAGAACCCCATCGACTTCGTTGAGGCTGGTGATATCTGCGCCGCAGTAGGCTTCAAGGAGCTGCGTACAGGTGACACCATCTGTGACGAGAATCATCCTATCGTTCTGGAGTCCATGACATTCCCTGATCCTGTGATCGGACTGGCAGTGGAGCCCAAGACCCAGAAGGACCTCGACAAGCTCGGTATCGCTCTCGGCAAGCTCTCCGAGGAGGACCCTACATTCACAGTGCGCTCAGACCATGAGACAGGACAGACCGTCATCAGCGGTATGGGTGAGCTCCACCTGGAGATCATCGTAGACCGTCTGAAACGCGAGTTCGGAGTGGAGATCAATCAGGGTGCGCCTCAGGTCAACTACAAAGAGGCCATCCGCTCCACAGTACAGCACCGTGAGGTGTTCAAGAAGCAGACTGGTGGCCGCGGTAAGTTCGCCGACATCATCGTCGAGATCGGACCCGCCGATGAGGGAGTCACAGGACTTCAGTTCATCGACCAGGTCAAGGGAGGAAACGTTCCCCGCGAGTACATACCTGCAGTGGAGAAGGGATTCAAGTCCGCAATGGCCAACGGTGTCCTTGCCGGATTCGAGGTTCCCTCGCTCAAGGTGACTCTGCTCGACGGCTCCTTCCACCCCGTGGACTCCGATGCGCTGTCCTTCGAGATCTGCGCCCGTATGGCATTCAGGCATGCCATGCCAAAAGCTAATCCTATTCTTCTGGAACCTATCATGTCATTGGAAGTCGTTACTCCCGAGGAGTACATGGGAGATGTCATCGGTGACCTCAACAAGCGCCGTGGACAGATTACCAACATGGACTCGAAGGGCAACGCGAGGATCGTCAAGGCCAAAGTGCCCCTTGCAGAGCAGTTCGGCTATGTCACCATCCTCCGTACCATCACATCGGGACGTGCGACCAGTACTATGGAGTTCTCGCATTATGCCGAGCTACCCGCCAACCTTGCCAAAGAGGTTATTGAAAAGGCCGGTGGAGCACGCAAGTATGACGAGGATGAAGAATAACCAGATTAAAATTAAAAGCAATGAGCCAAAAAATAAGAATAAAACTGAAATCTTTCGATCATGCCCTCGTGGACAAGTCCGCGGACAAGATCGTGAAAACGGTGAAGGCTACCGGTGCTGTCGTGAATGGTCCTATACCTCTTCCTACAGACAAGAAGATATTCACCGTCAACCGCTCTACTTTCGTCAACAAGAAGTCCCGCGAGCAGTTCGAGCTTAATTCCTACCGTCGTCTCCTCGACATCTACAGCTCGACACCCAGCACAGTGGACGCTTTGATGAAGCTTGAGCTTCCCAGTGGAGTAGAAGTTGAAATCAAAGTTTGATAATTGGAAAAAATAACTATCTTTGCGTCTCTGATTCAAAGATAGTGATTAGGACCCGTAGCTCAGTCGGTTAGTAGCACCTGACTCATAATCAGGGGGTCGCTGGTTCAAGCCCAGCCGGGTCCACGGCCTTAGAGAGCACAGAATGAAGCACTTGCAACGATTTGCAGGTGCTTTTTTCATACCTTGACCTGTCTTTGAATATGGTTTTGGAGTGGCTTTGACGTATTCTATGGCGGTATCATGTAAACCGTGATGTAAACCGGAACACAACACCTAATTTGCTAATGAACACCTATTTAGATGTCGTGTGTTACCGTTCGAAGATACTTGCAGACGGTACATCCCCTATTATGCTGCGGCTGACGAAAGACGGTAAGCGGAAGTACGTCTCTCTAGGTATCTCCGTAATGGAAAAGGACTGGGACTTCAAGAGGAACACGCCTAGAACGGATTAGGCTGGATGGCGAAGCCGTAATATTGTCCGGATAAAGTGGCAATCAATCCGGCAATACAACGGTTTGCATAAAATTTGCTATATTTGCGTAAAACACAACGCATATGGGGTCGATATTTGACCACAATCCACCGCATATCCATGTGAAAGGAGGAGGCTGTGACTTCACGATAACTCTGAAAGACAGGATAGTGGATGGAAAGGCTAAGTCAAGGCAGATAAACGATATAAACGAGTTCATAGACGGACATCTAAAAGAGCTGGAGGAACTCTGGGAAAAGGCCCAAAGAGGTGAGTTGATAACCAAGATAAACAGATAACGCCATGATTACAGTTAAGGATGTTGAATACGTAAAGGATTATACGCTGCTCTGTGAGTTCAGTGACGGTGTACGCAAGAAAGTGGACCTGTCTCCACTTCTTGAATATCCTGCATTCAGGGAACTTAGGGACTTGAAGAAATTTATCCAATTCGGATTGTTCGATACCATCTTCTGGTCAAACGGAGCTGACATAGCCCCCGAGTACCTTTATGAGCACGGAGTAGCCGTATAGGTAATCCTGTCTGACTTAAATGAATCCTTCAACTTGATTTCAGATGGGAGTTGGTTGGAGGATTTGCCATAAAAGCCACAGAGTTATGAAATCGAGTGAGATATTAAATGAGATAAAGCGGATAGCCAAGGAGGTTCTCCCGAAAGGAGGGCAGCTGATACTGTACGGCTCACGGGCGAGGAATGAGGCCGACGAGGACTCCGACTGGGATTTGCTGATACTTCTGGACAAGCCGGAGATAGACAGACAAGACCGTGACGAGGTAGCCTATCCATTCCGTGCGTTGAGCTGGGATGTAGGAGAACTGATAAATCCTATTATCTACACAAAGGATAACTGGAGGAAGATGTCATTCACTCCATTTTACAAGAATGTTGAACAGGACGGAATAGTATTGGTATGAGACTACAGGATACAGAACGCCAGATAATGGTAAATCTGGAATATGAGAGGGCCTGCACATGTTTCAAACAGGCTGAGGGCAATGCTTCGATGGGTTTCTGGGATGTCGTTGCCAACCGGCTTTACTATGCAGTATTCCATGCTGTATCCGCACTCCTTATAAAGGATGGATATAAAGTCGGAACGCATAAAGGAGCCATGCTGATGTTCGGGCAGCACTATGTAAAGACAGGCATATTTACTGCCGAGGATTCCAAACTGTATTCCAATCTACAGATGATGCGTGAGGAAAGTGACTACAACTGCGTCTATGTTACAACGTCAGAAGAAATGCAGCCGCTTTTTGAGCCAGTACGGGAGTTCATAGCCAAGGTTGGTAATCTGATAAAAGATGACTGTCAGAAATATATTTAGATAAATGCCCTCTTGCAGCAATGTGAGAGGGTTTCTTTTATACAGACTGAGCACACGGACATAGTATCTATCCAAAGCACCCCCGCCCATACTTCGAGAAAAACCGAAATCCATTTCAAGTGACTACCATACTGGGGTACTCTCAACAGGTACTGCATTAGAGATATCCATATAAAGACAGCACCACTCCCGAAACATCAACCTGCATACATCCAAAATAAACGAACTAATACAACATACTTTACCGACACTATTGTTTAACCAGCCGTTCTCACAGGGGACGGCATTTTTTGTTTATAGACATGACAGCGAATGAAATCACAGACAGACTTATCCTCGACAATCAGAATCAGACAAATGTGGTTTTGTCTGATGACAATTATAAAATTGTTAAAACTGTTGAAGCTACGGCATCCAGCAGTTATGTGTTCGGTATTGGTGGCTTAAGCAAAAAAACCCTCATGTCCAATGCTGTTAGTGAATTAACCAAAAAGGCGAATCTTACAGGCTCGCAGGCATTGGTAAATGTAACAGTCCACATACAGAACAAAATAATTCTTGTATGGAATAAGAAAACAGTTGTAGCTCATGGAACAGTAATTGAATTTACTGACAAGTAACTTAAACTTTTAAAATCTCCTCCAGACAAAAAGCGCCACCAAAAAGTCACAAAACTCATGGGCGCAGTTCATAACGAGGGGATTTTTGTATCATTCACCTACTACATAATTCCGTGAGGGGTATATAAATTGAAAATTTGAAGAAATATAGCGTAGGAAGACCAACTAATACAACTTATTGATTTACAAAGATATTATTTAATGTTTAACCCAGTATCTGTTTGCATAGATATGTTGGCAATCCTGTTAGCAAAGTCATAATGCAGTCAAGACAAGGCTTCATAACTCGCTGATTTTCATCGTGCGAAGCACCGCTCAGTCGGTTAGTAGCACCTGACTCATAATCAGGGGGGCACTGGTTCAAGCCCAGCCGGGTCCACAGCCTTGAAAGGTGAGAATGAAGCACTTGCAGCCAAAACGCAGGTGCTTTTTTCATTTATGCACTTGTCTTGAAATGCGTTTTTTGCATAGTTCTCATGCACTTTGTGTAAGCAGATGTGTAAGCAATTTTACTATGCTAAGCACCTCAGGGAGCACCTGCAAAAGAGTATGTGTCGGGCAATAAAATGATGACCTTCTCGGCCCGCCTTCTGAAGGTGATGCAGAAGGGTGCGGCAATGGAAAGCAGAGAAGCACCTCGTAAATGCAATATACTTAATATGTGGAGGTTATGATTTTAACGGGAGATTTTAGTCGATATCTAAGGGCGCGGCAAGAGCATCGGCTCTCTGCAAGGTGTTGATTATTCGCCTGTTATGATATGGCTCTGCTCCCGTGGTTACCATTGTAACCGCTCTTTCAGGCAAGATGCTGCCCTGACCGACCGGGATGAACCGTGAAAGGTGCTTTCCGAGATATGCGGTTATTAAAAAAGACTGCGCTGATGAGGTCTCAGGCGCAGTCTCGGGTATAGTGACGGAATTGTCAGAAGCGGTAAGAGAGTGTGATGTGGAACGGTTTGTTCAGATGGGCACCGCTCTCGCTTTTGTAGAGGGGTGTGAGGCCCCAGTCACCGCCGATGTTGAGCTGCAGGAATTTCCAACGGACGCCGGCTCCTGCTCCCCACATGAGATGAAACTGATTGTTGTCGGGATCGTTGTAGAGATTGTCTTTCTCACTTTCGCTGATACCCATTGCGGATATTTCAGCATTCGCATTGTATGCGAGACCGATGTCAAGGCTGGGTCCCGTGTAGATAAAGACGCTCAGGTCCGGGATGATCTCATAGCGGTACTGGACACGCACAGGGATAGAAAGAGTGTGCTCGTCAAGCTTTAGCTTTGAGCTAATGCTTTCGCCCATGATAGTTTCAGATATACTGTAGGAGTCAACAGACAGTTCATAGAAGATACCGGTTTGCAGCCCGATACCGTAGCGGAACTCAGGCGACCAGGAAAAGCCGATCTGGAAGGAAGGGGAGGATTTTTTGTCCATCTTTCCTGTCGCTATCTGATCAAGCATCATCCATGGGATTCTGGTGCTGCCGTCTGACATTTGTTTAGTCACTAGGCCGACTGATATTCCGAAAGGTCTGTTGTCAGAGGGTTCAGGATTGAATGCGATTTTGCCTTCGGGTGTACCTGCCGTACCGGGCAGAGTCAGACAGATCATTGCGGCAGCGATGCAGAAAATGTTTAATTTTTTCATACGTGTGGTGTTAAAATGTTGATTAAACGTAATATACTGGAAATTCTCCTCAGTCGGAAAATATTTGTGCATTAATGTATAATTGGGGAAATGTGACATCAACGGCTGTATGTTTCCGGGTCACTTTTAAACGGACGTTTAAGTTGTCTTTTTGGGGGGCGGGTGGAAGAACGCCTTCCTTTCGGTCGTATCGTTTAATGATTATCCGCAAAGATACCCATAGGACAGTCAAAGAGAATGTATGCCCGCACATTCCGTAAATGCACCGGTGCAAGATGCCGCAGGTGACGGGGGTGGCGTGGAGGCAGGCGGGGAGAAAAGGCTTGCCGCCCTCGGCACAAGAGGGAAGAATCTGCCTTGAATATCACGGAGTTACGGAGTAACGACGATAATATTCAAGGTAGAGGGGCCTGGTCTTTTCGACCGCCTGCCTACAACGCTGTCAGAGGAATGAGTGGGCTATGCGGATTCGCCGGGAGAAGTGCCTAGGATGGTTCACTTTCTCGGTGGGGGCTGGAGGATGGCCGCATGGGGGGAGATGGCAGTGTCTGCCGAGGACCTGTCCTCCGCTGTTTTTGAGAAGTTCCTGATAACGAGGCGGATGTAAAACAGTGCGGAGGATAGGGGTGGCGGATTCCGGACATTTTGACGGTTTTCGGCCACCCCTATCCTCGGACCTGTTCGCGTATATGCCTGAACACTAGTGATTTGTCATCACCCTGTGCAGGATAGGTGTCACGGATATGGCCATGGACTTGGAGGAAAGTCACTGTGAAAGGTCGGGAATCCCCACCTGGCGGCTCTTCCCCAGCCTTGAGCCTGGGGCCTGGCAAAGAAGGAACAGCTATAAGGGGCAAACATACCCATGAAATCGGAGACGGCAGCATAACCTTCTCTGCGTCTGTTCGGTAATAACTGCACCTGCCTGCCAGACACAATCCTCAAAGCCGGGCACTCACGGTGCGGAGTAAAAGTCCCGCGACGTATCACGACACAGTTCAAAATGTCACTATGCATTTTCGTTAAGTCAGAAATACCTGTAAATCCCGATGTTGGCAAAATTACAAAATGTAAGGAGCATCCCCAAATGCCGTATTTTGAGGAAAATCAGAGCATCTAACATTCTTGCAAAAGCAGAATATCTTGGTAATCAACAAAATGCGATATAACGGAAATGTATAGTGATGAGTTGGATGATAGCGGACGGGGTAGAGCCGCGCGTCGGCATCTCCTGCTCAGTCCGGCTTTAGCTGTATGAGGTCTGCCAGGGGGAATCTTTGCGGATAATCATCTATCGTTTTGCCTGAGAGAAGAGTCCTCAGTTTCTTGTATTTTATCTTTAAAACTTTGAAATGTGCTGTGGAATCTGTATATTCGTGGGCAATTGACAAAACAACTAACAAAACACCCATAGAGTATGAAAAATGCAGTTTTCAATTTCCCTCTGCCGGCCAATGAACCGGTGAAATCCTATCTGAAAGGCTCTCCCGAGCGGGTAGCCCTCGAAGCCGAGCTCAAGAGACAGAGCAGCGTCGAACTGGATATTCCCCTTATTATCGGCGGAAAGGAAGTGCGTACAGGCAACACCGGTAAGGTGGTTATGCCTCATGACCATGCCCATGTGCTGGCAACATATCATAAGGCCGGTCCCGAGGAGGTCAGGATGGCCATCAAGGCGGCTCTCGACGCTCACGAGGAGTGGGCGGAGCTGGACTGGACGGTCCGCGCCTCCATCATGCTCAAGATAGCCGACCTGCTCGCAGGCAAGTACCGCGCTGTGATCAACGCCGCATGCATGCTCGGCCAGAGCAAGAACTTCTATCAGGCGGAGATCGACTCGGCCTGCGAGACCATCGACTTCCTGCGCTACAATGCCGCATTTGCCTCCAAGATCTACGGCATCCAGCCCAAGAGCGGCCCCAACCAGATCAACAGCGTGGAATACCGTCCCCTTGAGGGCTTCATCTTCGCGCTGACCCCGTTCAACTTCACTTCCATCGCATCGAACCTCTCGATGTCCCCCGCCCTGATGGGCAACACCGTGGTATGGAAGCCTTCCACCACAGCCATTCTCTCGAACTACTACCTGATGAAGATCTACGAGGAGGCCGGAGTGCCCGCGGGCGTGGTAAACTTCATTCCCGGCAGCGGCGCTGTCATAGGCAAGGAGATCTTCGCTTCGAAGGACCTCGCAGGAGTGCATTTTACCGGCTCCAGCGCCACCTTCAACACCCTCTGGAAACAGGTGGGCGAGAATATTGCCAACTACCGCTCCTATCCCCGCTTAGTGGGCGAGACCGGCGGCAAGGACTTCATCTTCGTGCATCCTTCGGCTGTGGCTGAGGAGGTCGGCAATGCGGCTTACTGCGGCGCATTCGAGTATCAGGGCCAGAAGTGCTCCGCCGCTTCCCGCATGTACGTGCCCAAGTCCCTGTGGCCCGCTGTCCTCGGGAAGATCAAGGATACAGCCGCAAAGGTGAGGATGGGTGACGTCTGCGACCCGATGAATTTCATCAATGCCGTCATCGATGAGACTTCCTTCGACAACATCGCTTCCTACATCGACTACGCCAAGGCATCCAAGGATGCTGAGATCGTGCTCGGCGGCGGATACGACAAGTCCAAGGGCTACTTCGTAGAGCCTACCGTCATCGTCACCACCGACCCTCATTTCAAGAGCATGGAAGAGGAGATCTTCGGACCCGTCCTCACAGTCTACGTCTACGATGACGCCGATGTGGACAAGGCCGTCGAGCTTTGCGACACCACCTCGCCTTACGGCCTGACCGGAGCCATCTGGGGCCGCGACCGTCTGGCACTCGAGAAGATTTCCCGTAAGCTGAAATACGCAGCCGGCAACTTCTACATCAACGACAAGCCCACCGGAGCAGTAGTCGGAATGCAGCCTTTCGGCGGAGCCCGTGCATCCGGAACCAATGACAAGGCCGGCGGCGAGTTCAACCTCATCCGCTGGGTGCTGCCGCGTGCGGTGAAGGAGACTCTGGTGCCGCCCACCGACCATCGCTACACCTACATGAAAGAGGAGTAACGGCGCGTCATAGCGGGCAGACTACTGCGTTGTCTTCGGCTCATGGCTCAGTCACTTACGCGCAGTAAGCTCCTTCGCCAGGAACCTCGACGCCTTGCATTCTACCCACTCTGACACACCGTTAGGGAGAAAAAGTGGGTAAATAAGAATCCCCGTCACGAAAAGCAAATGTGACGGGGATTTTTGTTTATCTGAACCGCTGCCGCACATCCATCCGTTCGTGCAGGATGCGGATTATTGTTACGTCTCCGCTTTCGGAAATAGTGTGGAATATGATGTGACGGCCTGTTTTAAGTCCGAGCAGACCGGGCATGATGTCATCGTAGTGCCGGCATATATCCGGGCTCGGTTCAGTGAGGCTGCCGCATGCGTTCATGAGCATGTTGTAGTATCTTTCAGCCTGCTGCACTGACCATGTCCGTACAGTATAGTTCCAGATGGACGTGAGGTCGCCGACTGCCTTGTTGGTGAAGCGGATCTTACTCATCGGGCAGTCCTGTTTTCAGTCTGGCGAGGTGTGCGACAGGGTCGAAGTTGGTGGCGATGCCGCTGTTCAGACCATCATTGATGGCGCATCTGAGTGCATTGACGCGCAGTTCCTCCTCCTCGAGAAGGCGCAGTCCGGCGCGGACCATCTCGCTGGCGCTGCCGTAGCGTCCCTCTTCTATGGAGACCTGAATAAAATTGTCAAAATGAGGGCCAAGGGCCACTGATGTATTTTTCATCCTTTTCTAAATTTTCTGCAAGTTACCAAATTTTGGTAATATGCCAAAATTTATTTTACACGGGCGCTGATATCATGGCGGGAACTGCGGCGGTCGTGCAGGAGGCCGGCGAGGGCAAGGAGAAAGACGGCGAGGGCAATGCCGGTGACGGGTCCGGCGGGGGTGGTCAGGGCCGAATGCAGGAGGGCGGAGAGCCTCGAGAGGAAGTCTGAGACGGGGCCAATCAGCAAACTAAGGTCAATGCCGTAGCGGCGGAGGATGATGACGGCTGCGGCGATGACAGCGGCTCCGCCGAGGATGCCGCCGGTGACGGCTGCGGCGCGTGTCCTGCGGGCTGCGGCCCTCTCCCGCACCTCGATTCTATGCATCACCCTGTCGGTGAAGTCTTCCGGTAATCTGATATTTTCCATGGTGTCCTCCTATTTTTCCAAGTCCTTATCTGTTTTCAGCATCCGTGCCAGCCGGTTGCGGCAGCGGAAGAGCCGTACCTTGACATTGGCCTGAGTCATGCCTGTGATCTGTTCAAGATCGGCGATGCTGCGGCCCTCCTCGTAGAACGCGCTGATCAGGAACCGGTCCTGCGGTTCGAGTGCCGCCACCGCCCTTTCCAGAGCCTCGTACTGCCTCTCACGCAGCTCTTTCATCTCCCGGTCCTCCCCGCTTTCGAGCCATGCGCTGCTCTCCTGCAGCTCCCGTTCCGTGAACCTTTCCCGGCTTACCATCCATTTCCTTTTTCTCAGCGACGAGACCGCGAGGTGCCAGGCGATGCTGTAGAGCCAGGTGGAGATGGAACTCTCGCCCCTGTACCTGCCTAAGGAAATATGCCTTGACAAATGTCTCCTGTGCCAGATCCTCCGCATCCTCCCTGCTGCCCGTCACACGGTAGAGCACTGAGAAAATCATGCCGCTGTGAGCGTCCACTATCTGACGGAAGAGGTCCTTGTCCCCTTCCATTATCTTAAGGATCAGTGCGCTCTCTTCGGCTCTTGTCATAGGTGCGGTATTCTGTCTGTAGATAAGACGAATGTAAATGTAAAAGGTTACACTGAAATTTAAAAATTAATTTTTTTCAAAAAACGTGTAACCTTTTCCCGCTTATGCGTCAAAGATGCAAACGGAACATTAAAGAAACTTAAAAATCTAAAGCTATGCAAGGAGTAATTATTAGTGCGGTAATTTTCTACTTCGTCTATCGTGTACTCGAGAACCTGATTCACCGCAAGGAGAGGCTTATCATCGCCCAGAAGATAGAGACCCTCGACCCTCAGAAGAGCGGCCAGATAGACCTGAACAAGTGGTTCGGGGCTGCGGCTCCCAACAAGTATGCGCCTCTGCGGTGGGGCCTGCTGCTGACAGGCGCGTCGTTAGGCATACTGATAGCGTTCTTCATTCATCAGGGAATGTTCCCGGAGCTGAAATGGATCGGGGTAGTGACCGAGATGCTGTACTTCGGCATGACATTCTACTTCGCCGGTATCGGCCTGCTGATATCGTTCATGCTTGAAAGGAAGTTCTCCGCAGAGGATGCGGAGAAATCCTCCAAGCAGTAGAATATTCATGTAGATTATTTCCGTACGATGCGGCTGACGGCCTCGAGGAGCGGATCCACGCTGACCTCGGAGCCGACGGCCTGCTGCATCCATATCTGAGGGGTCAGGCGGCCGAGGGTGTAGATGCGGCGGATCTCCGAGGCGAACTCGGCCTTGTTGCGGCACTGTGCCAGATGGCTCTCAAGCTGGTACTCGATGATGTGGCCGAAGGGATAGTTGGGCAGATACATCGGGGAGTTGACCATGTGAGAGTAGACGGCCAGCAGGGGACAGTCGGGGGTGCCGAGCACGGGGGCGTAGTACTTGTTCCATACGTCCTTGGCTATGCTGTTGACGGCATCGCGCAGCTCGGATGCCGTAGCCTCGGGATGGCTGTAAAGCCACTGCCAGGTGTACATGTCCACCAGTGCGACACCCATGATCTCGTAGGCACCCCAGAAGATGTCCAGAGTGGTGTTGTCGTCCATCTCGTAGTCAAAGCCGAGGAGCTGGAGGTCCCGCTTCTGGAAGATGAAGGCCAGTGCCTCTGTGTAGGCGGTGTTGGGTACGCCGTTGAGCATGTAGTAGTCGATATCGTAGAGGTCCAGGGTCTGCTCTACGTTGTGGCCGAACTCGTGGACGGCGATATTGTAGCCCTTGTAGTCCATGCCCTTGTCTCCGATGCGGGTGCGCAGGCGGGCGGGCTCCCAGCGTCCCTGTGCTCCCCAGGCATGGCCTGAGCCGCGGGCCGGTTCCACTACGATGCGGTCAGCCAGGTAGCGGGCATCCTTGGCGGAGAAACCGAGGGCTCTCAGCATACGCGGCATGTCATCGGCGAATGCCTGCGCGTCAGGATATTTGCGCCGGGTCATCTCGGTCAGTTCGTCCTCGGGCATGGCCGAGCGGCTCTTGAATCCGTCGTACCAGATGTCGTAGGGTCTCAGGTCGCGGCCCAGACGCTCCTTGATGAGCGCGGCGACTTCCTTCACCTCATCGGAAGATATCAGGCGAATGAACAGCTCCTCGATGTCCTTAGCGGATACTTCCATGCCCTCCTCGAAGTTGCGGGCGATGCCGGTGGGCAGCTCGGGGCTGTAGAGGTCGATCTGCTCTTCCACGTGGAAGGTGTTGAGGATGTGTGAGTAGCGGACATCGGTCTCGGACTGGAGCTTCACTTCCTTGCCGTCCTTGAAAGTCTTGTTGGAGTAGGGGGCCCAGTCGTAGGCGGGGTTGTTCACCACGTCCTTCGGGATGGTCTGGTCCACGATGCGGAGCATCACCTGGAAGATCATCTCCTGTTTCTCATTGGCATCGGGAATGTCGGCGTAGTTGCTCTTGAGCTCGTCGCGCAGGTTCCAGTGCGAGAGCAGCACCATGTCCTCGGGGAAGAGGCGGCGGCCGTCATCTGTGAGCAGATGCCCCATCATGATATTGTAAGAGGCGATGTAGTTCTCGCAGCCGCTGAGTACCTGGGCGTAACGGGCCTTGACTGCTGCCGGCACTCTGGTGGTGAATGCGTCTCCCATGCGGGCGTAGGCCCAGTCGAGACGGCTCCAGTCCTTCCCGAGGGTGTTTTTCTCCTCGAGGGTGTAGAACGGGAAGTTGAGGATGGTGACGAATGCCGTCTTGTTGGCGAAGAGGTCGTCCGACAGGTGAGAATAGGGATCGAATGCTCCGAGGATGTAGTCTATCCCGGAGAGCTCCGGGCCGGTCAGATGCAGCGGAGCCTGCAGCCGCACGGCCACTTGGTTGGATGTGCCGTAAAGGGTCTCAAATGCCGCCGACAGTTTGTCGAACAGCGCCTTGCGGTCCTCAGGCGTGGCAGCGTAACTTTCGGCTGCGAACTGCCCGAACTCCGCTTCAGTGCCGTCCTCAGCCCTCCACAGTGCTGCCGCCTGGGCCACGCCCTTCTGCACCAGTGCCTGGTCAGCCTGCGGACATTTCTCCACGATGGCCTGTACCGTCCTGCCGACGGTCTCTTCCGAAATATTGCTCATGGTCTTCTGTTGATTGCCGTTATTGTTTCCGTTACAGCCGCTCATAATCATCGTTGCCGCGGCCAGCATGACAGTAGGTATCCGTTTCATCATATTGCGCAGTGTTTAGCCATTACGCATACAAAGATATGAAAATTAACCATATATTTGTCTGTTTTAGAATAAGTAAAATGGTTATGAATGAAAGGAATATACGGATGAGGTGGAGCAGGAGTGCCGTGGCGTGGACTGTGGTTTTCGTAGCACTTATGGTCATTCTGGCAGCAGAAGGTATTGCAGAGTGGCGGAATGGAGAGCCGGCTGCGGGTATAGTATGTTGGGTGATAGCCGCTGTGGTGTCAGTCTGTGCCCTTTGGACTCCGTTGCGTATCATCGTGACGGACCGACAGATCCAACTGTGCCGCCCGGTTGGCCGCCTGCGTATCAACCGCAGCGATATCGTCAGGGTTGAGGAAGTCTCTTCCGGTGTCGTCCTGAACTCGTTCCGGGTGGGCAGCGGCGGTCCGTTCGGTTATTGGGGCCGTTGGCAGAGCGACTCTTTGGGCTGGTATACTCTTTTCGCCACAAATTTAAAAGACCTGTGTTTAATCAGGCTCTCCAATGGCCGGGCCTATATCGTCAGTAGTCGTACTCTGCTGTTGACCATAAAGCAAGGGGTGTCTGGATAATGTGCTTGTAATCAGGTGGGTGCTGATTATCGGGTTGCTCTATGGCTTGTTTTTTCAGGGCATAGAGCAACTAATCTGCGTGCAATTAATTGATAATGTGGTAGATAGTCCTATGTCAGGTGCTTTATGGTTTGTCGGAATGTGAGCAGTTGCTTTGGGGCGCAGTGCGGTGGGCAAGGCTGAACTCGCAGCCGCAGTACTGCTGGTTGTAGAACTGGCGGGCGAGGATGTTGCGGCGTTCGTAGAGGCCGCCCTTGCGCCAGTTGCGGTCCCAGAAGCGGGTCAGGCCCCGGCCGTAATGCTCCTCGGCGTAGAAGCCGGCCTCGTTGATCTGCCGGATGTCCTTCCAGCGGGAGGAGGCGAGGGTGGTGGTGAACAGGGGGAAGCCGTGATCTGCTGCGTAGGAGGCTGCTGTGCAGAGGCGGTGCCTGAAGCAGGCGAGGCAGCGTCCGCCCCGTTCCGGCTCATTTTCGAGACCCACGGTGCATTCCAGCCATTGTTCATGCTGTCTTTCCCAGAAATCTCCGTGACCTCCCTGCCGCCCATCTGTTCCCTCATACCCTGCGGAGACTTCTGCATTGTCTTTTTCCCCAGTATTTTCTCCGTCCAGGTCCACTATCGCCACCCCGATTTCCTTCGCGTACCGCACTATCTCGTGCTTCCGCTTGAGATACTCCTCCTCGGGGAAAATGTTGGGGTTGTAGAAGAAGATGGTCGGTTCATAGCCGTTCTGCCCCATCCATTCGAGGATGGCGGCGGAGCAAGGGGCGCAGCAGGAGTGAAGCAGAACTTTTTCCATCGTATCGGACAAAATTATATTTTTGCGAAAATATTGAAAATTATGGAAAGTAAGAAGGAACTTCGCAAATTGATATCGATGCGCAAGAAGCAGGTGCCCCTCGAGGAGCGCCGCCGCCGCTCTGTGCCTGTGATGGAGCGTCTGATGGCGCTGCCGCGTTTCCGGAAGGCTCGGAATATTCTGTTCTACTGGGCAATGCAGGATGAGGTGGCGACTCAGGACGCTGTAATCGCCTGTGCTGCGGCCGGGAAGAATGTGTTTCTGCCGGTGGTGGACGGGGATTTCTTGAGAATCAGAAGGTTCTCCGGTCGGGCCGCGCTGACTCCGGGCGAATCTTACGCTATTCCGGAGCCTGTGGAGGGGTCGGTGGAGGTGCGGATCACCGATATCGACCTGGTCGTGGTGCCGGGAGTGGCTTTTGACGCGGACGGTGGACGGATGGGACGCGGCAAGGGCTTCTATGACAGGCTGCTGGCAGGGGCTTCGGACTGCTCTCAGGGCGGGCCGTACAAGGTCGGGGTCTGCTTCGATTTTCAGGTGGTGGATGCGGTGCCCCGGGAGGCTCACGATATGCTGATGGATGCGGTGGTGTGTGAGTCGCGTACTGAGATCATCCGCAATGACAACCGGGTGTGCTCGGTGTTCGGTATCCGTTATCCGATAGTCTCCGGCGGAATGGTCTGGTGCAGCGGATGGAGGCTGGCTTCGGCGGTGAGTGCCGCGGGCGGTCTGGGTCTGCTCGGAGCCGGGTCGATGAAGCCGGATCTGTTGCGGGAGCATATCGCTTCATGCCGTGCTGCTACGGATAAGCCGTTCGGGGTCAATGTGCCGCTGATGTCGCCGTATGCCGCAGAACTGATGGAGGTAGTGCTGTCGGAGAAGGTGTCGGTGGTGTTTACCTCCGCCGGTAATCCCAAGACATGGACGCCGAGGCTCAAGGATGCCGGGGTGAAGGTCGCGCATGTGGTGTCGAGCTCCAAGTTTGCGGTCAAATGCGCTGAGGCCGGGGTCGATGCGGTGGTGGCCGAGGGGTTCGAGGCCGGCGGGCACAATGGCCGGGAGGAGACGGCTACGATGGTGCTGGTACCTCAGGTCCGGGCGGCAGTATCGCTGCCTCTGCTGGCTGCGGGCGGTATCGTCTCGGGTGCGGGAATGGCTGCTGCCTTCGCTCTCGGAGCTGAGGGCGTACAGGTTGGTACCCGTTTCGCCCTGTGCCGCGAGAGCAGTGCCAGCGAGGAGTTCAAGCAGCTTTGTCTGGGGCTCAAGGAGGGCGATACGATGCTGGCCCTCAAGAAGGTGAGTCCGACCCGCCTGATCAAGAACGATTTCTATTCGCAGGTGCAGGAGGCCGAGGACCGCGGGGCTTCTAAGGAAGAGCTCGTGGATCTGCTCGGACGCGGCCGGGCCCGCCAGGGTATTTTTGAAGGCGACCTGTCAGCCGGAGAGCTGGAGATAGGCCAGGGAGTCTCCCTCATCTCCGACCTGCCCTCGGCGGCCGATATAGTCCGCTCAATGGTGGACGGCTACCGTCAGGCCGTGGCCGGGATGGAGGTGCTGTGATCTGCTTCATATACAGCAACGGCATTGAATTACGTGAAATGCTACGAAAAAGCCGCGCTCCGGTGTTGTCCGAAGTGCGGCTCGTAGTGTTGTCATTCAGCCCACAGGCTATTTGATGTCGATGAATCTTTCTTTGGGAGTTGCGGGAACTTCCGTCATCTTGGGCAGGGTGATGTTCAGCACACCGTGCTCCATGCTTGCGCTGATCTCCTCTTTCTTGATGTCGTCCGGGAGAAGCAGGGTCTGTTCGAAGTGTGAGTAGGAGAATTCCCTTCTGAGGTATTTCTCGTCCTTCTTCTCTTCTTTCTTTTCGTCCTTGTGCTCCAGGGTGACAACCAACTCGTTCTCCTCGTTGATGCGGATCTTGAAATCATCCTTGGACATACCGGGAGCGGCTATCTCCACTGTGTATTCCTTGTCGCTTTCCTTAACATTGATGGCAGGTGACGATGTTCTCATCATATTGCCGAAATGTCTGAAGTCATCATCGAAAAAGTCATTGAAAAATGCGGGCAGCCAATTTTGCTGTGTTCTTCTGCTAGGTACCATAATGTTATCCTCCATAATTTTAAATTGTTTCTAAAAATGTTTCCGAACGTCGGCCTTTTGTGGCGTCGGTCGCAGTGTCCGTTTCCGAACCTCCTTGCTTCCTCTGCCGTCCCGGTCCCGGGAGTCTTTCCGGCACCCCTCATCGGGGCCTCCGTTCCGCTCTCCCTTTCGGGCGTTCGATAGAGTGTATCGCAAATTGCGGACCAGTGCCCTGTGCCGCCCGCCACCCGGCAAATTTGTCGCAAAACTCTGCCACTTTGTCTGTAATATGCAGATAATCAAATATTTATGCGACATTTTGTCAGTTCGCCTATACCACTACTACCCATGCCGCAACGGCAGAGAAATGCAGGAAATGCTGCCGTTGTGGAAGTGAGACGGGATTGTGGTGGAGGGATGCTGACGACGGACTGCCGGGAACTATTAAGAAATTTAAGAAAACTACTAAAAAGTTTAGGAGTTATGGGAATTTTGATTACATTTGCGGTAAATAGATACGGAAAGATATGAAGCAGAGACTTACAGCTAAGGAAGAAGAGGTGATGAACATCCTCTGGAAAAGCGGAGAAAGCATGTTCATCCGGGATATAGTGGCGGCCATGCCCGAGCCGAGACCCAATTACAATACAGTGGCGACCCAGGTCCGGTTCCTGGAGGAAAAGGGATTCGTGGTGCGCAGGCCTATGGCGAACTCGTATCAGTACAGCGTTGCGGTGAGCGAGCGGGAGTATAGGGGACAGACTGTCGGGGACGTGGTGTCGAGATACTACGGCAATTCGTACACCAGTCTGGTCTCGCAGTTCGTGGAGGAGGAGAAGATGGGACTTGACGAGCTGAAGGCCCTGATAGCTGAAATAGAAAGTAAGAACCTGAGAAAATGATACACTGGATACTGAAAACGGCCCTGCTGCTGGCGGGATTCTACGCATTCTTCATGCTTTTCATGAGGAAGACCACGCTGTTCCGCCTCAACCGTGCGGTCCTGCTGGCCGGGACAGTAGCCTGTCTGCTGCTGCCGCTGGTCAGGATCAATGTGGATACCTCCGCCCCGGTAGCTGATTATCTGCCGTTGCGGATTGTCCTGCCTGAGACGGTTGTCGGAGGCGGAGATGTGTCGGAGACTGCCGCAGGCGGGTTGGACTGGAAAGTACTGCTGTACGGCGTTTATGCCGTCGGGTTCACCGTCGTCCTTATATCAGCGGCAGTTTCATTGGGCCGTATCCGCAAGGTCATCCGTCAATATAAAGGTGCGCGTTACTGCTATGACGGGAAAAGGTATATGATGCTTCATATTGCGGAACATGACCTGCCCTCGTTCAGCTTCATGAATCATGTCGTCATCAGCCGCAGCGATTATGACGGACATCCGGAGATATTGACGCACGAGTGTGCGCATGCCGGATATCATCATTCGGCTGATATGCTTTTCATGTCGCTGGTCTGTGCGCTCCAGTGGTTCAATCCGCTCGTGTGGATGATGCGCTCCGAGCTCCGGATGATGCATGAATACGAGGCCGATGAGGCTGTGCTCAAACAAGGCGTCGATGCTACTCAATATCAACTTCTGCTTGTGAGAAAAGCTGTGGGAGACAGCCGTTTCCTGATCGCGAACAGCTTTGGTCACAGCAAACTTAAAAACCGAATAGCCATGATTAGGAAAGTAAAGACTACGAAATGGGCGGCGCTGGCGTATATCGCCTGCCTGCCCCTGCTTCTGGCCGCTATGAGTTTCAATACGACGGATGGCGGCAACGATGTAATGTCCGGCACGGATACATTGACAGCTTTGGCTGGGTCTGTGGAACTAGTTGCCGCCGGGCCTGAGTCCGCCGACACAGCCAAGGTGTACGAATACTTTGCACTGGATGTTCCGCCTAAGTTCAACGGCGGTGATGCCAGGCAGGAATTCCCAAAATGGTTCTATGCACAGCTGACCTATCCTGACGATGCCCGTAATGCAGGTATGCAGGGCAGGGTCATTGTGCTGTTTCAGATCAACAAGGACGGAAGTGTGTCCGATATTAATCTTCTTGAAGGAGTGTGTGAGTCTATAGACAATGAAGTCATAAGAGTGGTGTCCGAGTCACCGGACTGGACTCCCGGCTATGTTGACGGCAAGCCGGTAAATGTGACATACGCCTTCCCGGTGGTGTTCCAGCTCCGGGGCGGAGACTCTGACAAATGACCATTGATGTAGCGGTGTATGCTTACTGCCCGACGGTCCGGATCCTTTTGAGGAGATCCACCGCCGGGCAGCATTGTGTAAGGTGGATGGGAATGGCTGGAAATTAGGTGGATAAATGAAAAAATAAGTTGGTAATTAAAAAATTAGTGGTATATTTGCAGCCCCGCGAAAAGTGCGCGGGAACATTTAGTTCATTGATTAACAACAAATTAATTAAACCAATGCCTGGATTAATTGGAAAAAAAATCGGAATGACTTCCGTTTTCGATGCTGATGGGAAGAATATCCCATGCACCGTTATTGAGGCTGGTCCCTGTGTTGTCACGCAGATTCGTACAGTAGAGAAAGATGGTTATGCCGCTGTACAACTTGCCTATGACGAGATGAAAGAAAAACACACCAGCAAGGCTCTCAAGGGCCATTTTGACAAGGCAGGAACCACACCCAAGCGCAAACTGGTGGAGTTCAAGGCGGACTTCCCCAAGGAGCTCAAGCTTGGAGACACAGTGACCGTTTCAGACCTGAGTGAGGGTGTGGAATGGGTAGACGTTACCGGTATCTCTAAAGGTAAGGGATTCCAGGGCGTCGTTAAGCGTCACGGATTCGGCGGCGTGGGCGGAGCTACCCACGGTCAGGCCGACAGACTCCGTCACCCTGGTTCTATGGGTGCATCCTCTTGGCCTTCAAGAGTATTCAAGGGTATGAGAATGGCAGGCCGCATGGGCGGTGACCGCGTGAAGATTCTCAACCTCAAGGTTATCAAGGTTATCCCTGAGAACAATCTCGTTCTCGTGAAGGGTTCTATTCCCGGAGCAAAGGGTTCATACGTAATTGTGGAGGACTAACGTTATGGAATTGTCAGTTTACAAAATCGACGGAACCGAATCGGGAAAGAAAGTAACCCTTGATTCGTCTATCTTCGGCATCGAGCCGAACGATCACGCGATCTATCTCGACGTTAAGCAGTATCTGGCCAACCAGCGTCAGGGTACTCACAAGACCAAGGACAGATCCGAAGTCAGCTACAGCACCAAGAAAATGGGCCGTCAGAAAGGCGGTGGCGGAGCCCGTCACGGCAGCATCAAGTCCAACATCTACGTTGGCGGTGGCCGTGCCTTCGGTCCTAAGCCTCACGGCTATGGCTTCAAGCTCAACAAGAAGCTCAAACAGCTGGCCCGTTACTCAGCTTTGTCCTACAAGGCTCAGGAGAACGCCATCATCATGGTCGAGCCCTTCGCTATGGACGCTCCCAAGACCAAGGAGTTCATCCAGATCCTGGACAACCTCAAGGCCAACGGAAGAAGAACTCTGTTCGTACTTCCTGAAAACAGTGTGAATATTTACAAATCTTCGCGCAATCTTCAGAATGTCAATGTGATCTCAGTAGACGAGATCAACACCTACAACATCATGAACGCCTATCAGCTCGTGATGGTGGACGGTGTACAGGACATCATTGCAGAAAGACGCAAATAAACCATAGGAGACATGGGAATTATCATTAAGCCTATCGTAACAGAAAAGATGACGGTTCAGGGCGATAAATTGAACCGTTACGGTTTCATCGTAGACCGCTCAGCCAACAAGATAGAGATCAGAAAGGCTGTCGAGGAGCACTACGGAGTGACAGTAAAGGACGTCAATACTGTCAACTACCATGGCAAGCGTAAGAGCCGCTACACCAAGGCGGGATTACTCAGAGGCCGTGCCAACCACTATAAGAAAGCTTATGTGACACTGGCAGGCGAGGATAAGATTGATTTCTATAGCAACATTTAATCCTATGGCAATACGTAAATTCAAACCGACCACACCTGGTCAGAGAAATAAGGCAATAAGCGCATTTGACGAGATAACCTGCACAAAGCCCGAGAAGTCCCTTCTCGAGCCCCTCAGGAAGACCGGCGGCCGCAACAACTCCGGTAAGATGACCATGCGCTACATCGGTGGCGGACACAAGAGGATGTACCGTGTCATTGACTTCCGTCGTGACAAGGACAACTGCCCCGCTACTGTCAGGACCATCGAGTACGATCCCAACCGCAGTGCCCGCATTGCGCTGGTAGTATATGCCGACGGTGAGAAGAGATATATCATTGCTCCTGCCGGAATCCGCGTAGGCCAGACCATCATGTCAGGTCCCGGCGTGGCTCCCGAGCTCGGCAACGCTCTTCCTCTCTCAGAAATTCCTCTCGGAACAGTTATCCACAACATCGAGCTCCGTCCCGGTCAGGGTGCCGCTATGGCCCGCAGTGCCGGAACATACGCTCAGCTCACCGCACGTGAGGGCAAGCACGCCATCCTCCGTCTCCCTTCAGGCGAGACCAGAATGGTGCTCGTAACCTGCCGTGCGACTGTCGGAACTGTCTCCAATTCCGATCACAACCTCGAATCGTCCGGTAAGGCAGGACGCAGCCGCTGGCTCGGCCGCAGACCCCGCAACCG
>CALVDI010000026.1 GCA_944326225.1 uncultured Bacteroidales bacterium
CTGCCCCTCGACTTGCATGTGTTAAGCCTGCCGCTAGCGTTCATCCTGAGCCAGGATCAAACTCTTCATTGTATATTCTATAATTCCAAGCCTATCCTGACCGGTTATTGACGAGATTATTAATATTAATAAACCTCTACCTTTTTCACTCGTACAATGCTATCAAAGAACTTTCATTTGGTATCCGTTTTTCTCAAACGGGCTGCAAATATACGGACTATTTTTTAACCACCAAATTTTTTTGCAATTTTTTTGAAAAAAATTTTCAATCTTTGCGCCATGTATTGGAAACTGTTCATCATCTTCGCGAAGATAGGAGCCTTCACCCTAGGTGGAGGTGTGGCTATGATCCCGCTGATAGAGAGGGAGGTAGTATATAAACACAACTGGATTGACGATGAGGATTTTCTGGATATGATCTCCATCGCCCAGTCCGCGCCGGGACTCATCGCCGTCAATGTAGCAATCTTCATCGGACATCGTATTGCCGGGATAAGGGGAAGCATCGTAGCCACCATCGGAAGCGTGGTCCCTCCCTTTGTAATAATACTGCTCGTGGCCGCAGTCTTCACGACTTTCAAGGACAATGCCGCCGTCCAGGCAGTATTCAAGGGCATCCGTCCGGCAGTAGTCGCCCTGATAGCCGCCCCTGTCATCCGCATGGCGATAAAGAACCGGCTCAACTGGATAACCGGCGCGATAGCCGTTGCCGCCACAGTTCTCATCGCATTCCTAAAGATATCCCCCATCTGGATCATAATAACAGCCATCTTCGGCGGCCTGGTGATGGCCTTCAGCCGGCAGGACAGGCACAATCATAAAAAGGAGGCAGAGAAATGATATTCCTTCAGCTCTTCTGCACCTTCTTTATAATAGGAGCGTTCACATTCGGGGGAGGGTATGCGATGCTGTCCCTGATTCAGAACCAGGTAGTGACCGTACATCAGTGGCTCACCCCGGAGGAGTTCACCGACATCGTGGCCATATCCCAGATGTCCCCGGGTCCGATAGGCATCAACAGCGCGACCTACATCGGCTACTCCGTGCCCCATGCCATGGGATTCAGTCCAGCCATAAGCGTACTTGGCTCGCTGACGGCGACCATAGCGGTAGTCCTGCCCTCATACCTGCTGGTACTGTGGATCTGCATCCTCTTCGAGAGATTCAAGAACAATCCCTGGTTTGCGTCCATCCTGAAAATAATGCGACCGGTCACGATAGGCATGATAGCCGCGGCCGCCATCATCCTGATCACCCCCTACAACTTCATAGACTGGTGGAGCTGGGCCCTGTTCGCAACGGCCTTCATCGCCCTGCTGCTGAAAGCCAACCCCATCTGGATCATCATTGCGGCAGGAGGAGCCGGATACCTCATATACGGCTGAGGATGACGCAAAAAGTACCCTTTTGGGTCGGCCTCATGTAGGACTTTTCAATAATTGTCCTTAACTTTGAATGTTCATCCAAAAAATAAAGGGCAGACATGAAACGATTCTCCTATTACTGTATATTGACAGCTGCCATTCTGGCTGCATCCTGCAACAACAAAAGCCCGCAGACACCGACAACAGATCCTGAGCAGGATACTACGTCGGCATTCGCCAAAGGAGCTGATATAAGCTGGACTACCGAGATGGAACGGGACGGAATAAGATTCAAGACCGCCGACGGTGTTGAAATGGAGTGCACAGCCCTGATGAAAGAACTTGGGCTGGATGCCATAAGGCTTAGAGTGTGGGTTGATCCGCAGGAAGGCTGGTGCGGAAAGGAAGACGTGCTGGTCAAGGCCAGGAGAGCCCACGAACTGGGAATGCGGCTTATGATAGATTTCCACTACAGTGACTGGTGGGCCGATCCGCAGCAGCAGAACAAGCCTGCCGCATGGGCAGACTACGATCTTGATGCTCTTCGCGAAGCCGTAAGCAGCCACACGTCAGATGTACTCACAGCATTAAAGGAAGAAGGCATCACCCCCGAATGGGTGCAGGTAGGCAACGAGACTTCCAACGGGATGCTCTGGGACACAGGCAAGGCCGATGTCAGCATGGAATCTTATACGAGACTGACCAATGCCGGATACGATGCGGTCAAGTCCGTCTTTCCCGAAGCGAAAGTGATCGTACATCTGGACCATGGAGACAATCCGGATCTGTATGAATGGATATTCGGCGGTCTTAAGGCCAACGGCGGAAAATGGGACATGATCGGCATGTCCGTATACCCCGAATATTATGTGGCCGACGGACATTATGACGACGGAGACTACAAGGCTGTCGTTGACGCGGTCATATCGAACATCACCTCCCTGTACCTGAAATACGGGACGCCGTGTATGATCTGCGAGGCCGGTATGTCCTGGAACAGGCCTGACGAATCCTACGCTTTCCTGTCCTATCTGATAGAACGGACAAGCGGGCTCAATCTGGGGGCCTGCGCCGGAGTATTCTACTGGGAGCCACAGACCAACCCGGCCTGGACATCACAGATCTATCAACAGTTGGGATGGAACTCATACGACAAGGGAGCTTTTGACGACAATTTCCGGCCGACCAAGGCCCTGGATGCTTTCAAAGATCAAGAATAAACTATTTGAAAATGAATACAGCCAACATTATCATCAAGACTGCGCTGGCTCTGTCAGTGATGACAGCAGGCGCCGTGACCTCAGTCTACGCCGACACAGACGGGGATGTGAGAAGAGTTATCCTTCTGGACGAAGGGTGGAAATTCGGTAAGGGCGAGAATCCCGCACAATGGGAGGACGTCACCATTCCGCACGACTGGGCCATCTACGGCCCGTTTGACCGGGAAAACGACATTCAGACCATCGCCGTAGTTCAGAACGGAGAGGAGACAGCCTCCGTCAAGACAGGACGCACAGGAGGGCTCCCTTACGTGGGGGTCGGCTGGTATGTCCGCAATCTGGATGTCGATATGGAGCAAAGCGCATCCTCCTATTACTGCAAGAGACGGGCTACGCTGGTATTTGACGGAGCCATGAGCGAGGCCAGGGTCTACGTCAACGGCCATGAGGCCATCTTCTGGCCCTACGGCTACAACTCCTTCTACTGCGACATCACTCCGTATCTGACTGAGGACGGAAAGAACAACGAACTGAAAGTCAGACTGGAGAACAAGCCTCAGTCATCGCGGTGGTATCCCGGAGCCGGTCTTTACAGAAACGTCTGGCTCATCGAGACCAATGAGGCCCACATACCCGTATGGGGCACGACCGTCACCACGGAACTCAATGGAAGCGGGGACACGGCCACTGTCAGACTAGCCGCTGAGGTGGAAGGCATCCCGGAAGGATTCGACATGCAGCTCAACACTGCGATATACGACCGCAACGGCAAAGTCGTGGCCGGTTCCGGAGACTGCACCCTCATATCAGATGACGGGGACGGGCTGATAAAAGCCGAGCAGACATTCCGCATAACCGACCCGGAACTGTGGTCACCCGAAACACCCAGCCTTTACCGGGCCGAGACAAGAGTCACCATCTATCCCACTCCCCCTGATTTCAAGCCGGGAGAGCAGAGATACGTCCAGGCCAGGAAAGAACTTTGCGACACTTACACCACCACATTCGGTATCAGGACGATAGAAGTCCGTCCCGAGACAGGGTTCTACCTCAACGGACAGAACCGTAAGTTCAAGGGCGTCTGCCTGCACCACGACCTCGGCCCGCTCGGAGCCGCCGTCAACCGCTCCGCCCTGCGCCACCAGCTCTCCATGCTCAAGGACATGGGCTGCGATGCCATCCGCACCACCCACAATATGCCTGCTCCTGAACTCATCGAGCTGTGCGACGAGATGGGATTTATGGTCGTAATAGAGAATTTTGACGAATGGAATGAGGCCAAATGCCTCAATGGTTACCACCGCTTCTTCGACGAATGGGCCGAGAAGGACATGGTCAATATGATCCGCCACTACCGCAACAACCCGTCCGTGGTGATGTGGAGCATCGGCAACGAGGTGCCGTCCCAATGGTCTGAGGAAGGAGTCAAGGTGGCCCGCTTCCTGCAGGACATCTGCCACAGGGAGGACCCCACACGGCCCGTCACCTGCGGCATGGACCAGATAGACGCAGTGCTCTCCAACGGCTTCGCCGCCGTGCTGGACGTACCGGGATTCAACTACCGCACTTTCAAATATCTGGAAGGATACAACACATTGCCGCAGAAAATGCTGCTGGGCAGCGAGACATCCTCGACCGTCAGTTCCAGGGGCATTTATCATTTTCCCGTAGAGAAAAAGGCAGGAGCCCTCTATGAGGACCATCAGAGTTCTTCCTACGACCTGGAATACTGCGGCTGGTCCAATATCCCTGACGAGGATCTGGCACTGGCAGAGGATTATCCCTGGACCATGGGGCAGTTCGTGTGGACCGGATTCGACTATCTGGGAGAACCCACTCCCTACGACACCGACGCATGGCCCAACCACAGCTCGATGTTCGGGATTATCGACCTGGCCTCCATACCCAAGGACCGTTACTGGCTCTACCGCAGCGTCTGGAATGAGGACAGCCCTACCCTGCACGTCCTGCCGCACTGGAACTGGGAAGGACGCGAAGGAGTCGTCACCCCTGTATTCGTCTACACCTCCTGGCCCAAGGCCGAGCTGCTGATCAACGGCAATAGCATGGGATTCAGAGAGAAAGGCGAGGAAGACCTGCTCTCGCGCTACCGTCTGATATGGGATGACGTGCGCTATGAACCCGGTGAGATTACGGTCATCGCCTACGATGAGAACAATCTTGAGACCGAACGGAAGACCATACGCACCGCCGGCAAGCCGTACAGGATAGAGCTCGTACCGTCCAGGGACAGCCTTATCGCTGACGGCAAGGATCTGCTGTACGTAACTGTACGCATCGTGGACCGCAACGGCAACCTCTGCCCGCTGGACACCCGGAAAGTGCGCTTCGAGGTGTCCGGAGCAGGACAGTTCAGGGCCGTGGCCAACGGAGACCCCACCTGCCTGGAGTCCTTCCAGAGCCCAGAGATGAGCGCATTCAGCGGTATGCTCACCGTCATCGTCCAGAGCGACAGGACTCCCGGTCCGATAACCCTGACAGCCAAGGCAAAGGGCCTTAAGAAGGCCGTACTTGAGACTATTTCAAGATAATTTGACAAAAAACACTGACATATGATGAGAGAAAAGATTCACGAACAGTTTCAGAAGCATTTCGGAGGATCGGGTGAGTTCTACGCCTCTGCCGGAAGAATCAACCTGATAGGTGAGCACACCGACTACAACGGCGGCTTTGTGTTCCCGGGAGCCATTGACAAGGGCATGATGGCCGAGATACGCCTCAACGGCACTGACCGGGTACGGGTATATTCCGTAGACTTGGAAGATTCGGCGGAGTTCGGCTTCAGGGAAGAGGACGCGCCCTCTGCATCCTGGGCCAGGTATGTGTTCGGAGTATGCAGGGAGATCATCAAGAGATGCGGAGATGTACTCAAAGGATTTGACGCGGCCTTTGCCGGAGATGTACCCCTCGGAGCGGGAATGTCTTCTTCTGCGGCTCTGGAAAGCACATTTGCGTTTGCCTTGAACGATATGCTGGAACTGAGCATCGACAAGTTCGAACTGGCCCGCATCGGCCAGAGCACCGAGCACAACTACTGCGGAGTCAACTGCGGCATCATGGACCAGTTCGCATCCATTTTCGGCAAGGCCGGCAGCCTCATCCGTCTGGACTGCCGCTCAATGGAATACAAATACTTCCCTTTCCATCCAAAGGGCTACCGTCTCGTGCTGCTTGACTCGGTGGTCAAACATGAGCTGGCATCGTCGGCCTACAACAGGCGCCGCGCCTCCTGCGAGACTGTAGTGACTGCTGTAAAGGCCGCCGGACATCCTTCGGTAGAGTACCTGCGCGATGTGGATATGGCCATGCTTGCTGAAGTTAAAGGCAAAGTGTCCGACGAGGACTATATGAGGGCCGAATATGTGATAGAGGAGATTCAGAGAGTCCTGGATGTGTGCGATGCCTTGGAGCGGGACGACTATGAGACTGTGGGCGCGAAGATGTACGAGACCCATCACGGCATGAGCAGACTCTATGAGGTAAGCTGTCCGGAGCTGGACTTCCTCAACGACCTGGCCCGTGAGTGCGGAGTGACCGGCTCGAGAGTCATGGGCGGAGGTTTCGGCGGCTGCACCATCAACCTGGTCAAGGATGAGCTCTACGACAGTTTCATCTCCAGAGCCGTCAGGGATTTCTCCGCCAAGTTCGGTCATGAGCCCAAAGTATATCCTGTGGTCATCAGTGACGGTGCCCGTAAACTTGAATAAGCCATGATACACCTTATCAATAAATCCGGCGCGTCGGTGATGCTCACCGAAAGGGGCGCCGGCATAGTGTCGGTGGTCGTACCCGACAGGAACGGAGTCATGGGCGACGTGGTGCTGGGCTACAGGGACGAGGCGAGCTATCTCGGCGACGGTCCTTGCGCCGGCAAGATACCCGGCCGCTTCGCCAACCGCATAGACGGCGGACGCTTCACCCTTGACGGCAAGGAATATCAGCTCGTAAAAAACAATCCCGGCTACCAGCTTCACGGCGGACCCGACGGTTTCGCCAACCGGCTGTGGGAAGTACTCCGGTCATCGGACTCTCAGGTGTTGATGGCCTTGGACAGTCCGGACGGTGACCAGGGCTATCCCGGAGCCATGCATGTGGAAGCCTTGTATTCATGGGAAGATGACAATTCGCTCCGTCTGGAGATTACGGCCACTACCGACGCACCTACGGTCGTCAACCTCACCAACCACACTTACTGGAACTTAGACGGCGAGGACAGCGGCAGTATTTTCGGCCACAACTTGCGCCTCAACGCCTCACGCTGGCTGATCACTGACGCCTCGCTCGTTCCCACAGGTGAGATTGCATCAGTTGACGGCACGCCCATGGATTTCCGTAAGGGCAAACCGATCGGCCAAGACATCAAAGCTGATTTTCCAGCGCTGAAATACGGCAAAGGTTACGACAACTGCTGGATAATCGACGAAGAACAGGATATGGGCAATCCCGACACAGATGAACCGGGCAAAGAGCCTGGCCGAAAAATGTCCGGACTGAAACTGGGAGCGGAACTCAGTTCCACCGTATCGGGACGCCGCCTGGAGGTCTGGACTGACCAGCCGGCAGCCCAGGTCTACACCGGCAACTGGCTCGAAGGATCACCGGTCAGCAAGTCCGGCCGCAGCTATCACGACTACGACGGTGTGGCCATCGAGTGCCAGGACCTGCCCGACGCTCCCAACCACCCGGCCTTCCCGTCCACAGAGCTCCGCCCCGGCCAGACCTACCGCCGCACCATCCTCTTCAAGCTCTCCACCGACTGACCCTCCACGGCACTTTCCCGTCCGGAGGTATCGTAAAAGTAATGCTGAAGTATGCTATCGTTCCCGCCAAACAGGAAGTGATTGCCAATATTCGGGGAATCCCATATCCTTGAGGCCTAGCAAACGGCAATCGGATTTTAGCAACTCTTTGATATTCTTTTTGAAGTTGCTGTCTGGACTGATAATATCAAGTATATATGCGATACAAGACAGCACAGCAAATAATTTGTTTGTATGTATTTGTCCGATGGCAGTTCTATCCATAAATGGATAAAGGGTATTGTATGGCAGGGTTACACTGACCATAAAACGGCGATTCCACACTCGGCTGTGGTGAGCGCAACAATTACGAAGATTAGAAATGGAGTGCAGCCAATTTTCCAAGATTGCCACTTTCTTCAAACCGAACTGTTCGGTAATGAACTCTTTGCGGCTGTCTAACTTTAAGGATTGGAACAAACGGCTCAATGTGGCAAACGACACAACTTCGAGCGCCATCCAACTTGGCGGCATAGAAGGGCTGTTGTATTTGGAGCAGTAATGCTTTATGAAATCTTCGTTGCTGCGATTTACATCAGCATCTATATGCTCCATCAAATCATCATAGCCGAAACGATACAAATTTTCATCGCTGAACCAATGGCTATCGCCTGTACTTTCGGCATATACCTGCACAATTTTTGTGCGCACTGCCACTTCTATCTTCTCAATCGCATTGAAAATAAGTGAACGCAGTCTGCGGTCAAAACAATAAAGGTCGATAATGTCCTTAAAGTGAATATTTTTACGAATGAAGTTGTGCTCTGAACCTTCACCGTTCTCCTGAAACGGATAAGTATATGCACGCAGTCGATAGTAGCTGATATTGAAAAGATAAGCAGTGGCCTCGCTTTCATCATCGAAAACAAGCCCCCGTTGTTTCAGCCGTGAAACTTGCTCGGCGAGGGTCAACGGCTTCTTTGTATATTCAATTTTATCAGTCAATTTTATTTAAAGCTGCCACATAAAAACTCGAAGACCTCCCCGGGTGCGCTGTTCTATGGGAAGCGTGGGAGGTCATATTGGTTGCAAAGATAGTACTTTTATTTGGAACCACAAAGGCCGTAATAATTTTTTTCGTGGCATCGTAAACGTAATGCTCCTGAAAAGACCAGGCCCTCCAACCGTCTGACGGAATACCGCTGAATCCTGGCCATACCCATATCGTCTCCAGTTTAGGATCTTCCAGGCAATAGAATGATACCAGCGCTGCCTCATTGCATTTGGAGATATCGACCTCCACAAGTTCCGGCTGATTGGTACACATAAACTGCACCATGTCGGGACACGGAGTCAGGTCTATCCTGGTAAACAGATTGTCCGAGCAATGAAAAGACGTCACCTTGGGATTGTTGCTCAAATCTATTTCCTTAAGTTCATTGCTGGTGCAGAACAATGTATTTATCTCCGGGCAATTAGACACATCCAGAGTTTTCAGTTGATTCTGGCCGATATTGAGAACAATAAGGTGCGGATTATGGGTTACATTCAACTCCGTCAGTTTATTGTCCACCACCGCAAGCCTTTCCAGTTCCGGCAACATCGTTACATCTATTGAAGAAATCTGGTTCATATCCAGAGTCACATTCTTCAACTTGATATTATTTGAAAGGTCTATATTCTGCAGCAAATTGTCCTGCAATGAAATATCTGTCAACTCCGGACAGTTGGACAAGTCCACTGAGCCGATGCTGTTGGTATAGGCCGAAAGTACTTTAAGGCTGGAATTGCCGGTGACATCCAGCGAGGTCAGTGCATTCATATCCAGATAGCAGTATTCCAGATCAGAAAGCGAGGACAGGTCCATGGATGTCAGCTTGTTATTCAGGCATATCAACTCCACCAGCTTGGTGTTGCGGGAAAGATCCATCTCCGATATCAGATTATTACTGCACGACAGAGACTCCAAGGCAGTAAAATACTCAATACCCTCCAAGGAGATTACCAGAGACTGGGCAGAAGCATCGTACGACGGTGTAATATCAATAACTATCACCTCAGAGGCTTCGTCCAATGACAGCCTGCCGTCTCCATCCGTGTCAAACTGTGCGCAATATGCCCTGAAGTTCTGATCGGGAATCATTGACAGCACATCCAGCTTGCCGTCCGCAGTCTGCCTTACCCGGACTTCCTCATACACAGAACTGTCGTCCTGTAGAAAAACTTTAAAAGAAGTACTCCGTTCTTCTGCTGCCGTACCGTATTTCCTGATACGGACACCGACAGTACGGCATCTCCGTTGCCATACATATCACTCACTGTTATCCAGTCAGCCTCATCAGGCACCGACACAGCCCAGAAACCGTTTGACTTCACAGACACTTCCTTTGCCTGGGAGTCATCAAAAGCGAATACCAGATCTTCCTCTGAATCAAGTTCCAGATACACGTCAGAATCCTTGACTTCTTCTTTATTACAGGAGGTGAAAATCATCGACAGCACAAGCACTGCCCAGAGAATCAGAACTATTAAATATCTCCATACTTTCATAAGTACAAAGATACCATAATTTCCCATTCAGAGCCCCATCCTTCGTCTCTACGATGCTACCATTAAAAAATCACTTTTGTTTGTTAACTAAAACTGTTAATCATACATCGGCAAGGAAAATCCTTAGATCCTGTAATGGCGCAAAATAATAAAGACCGGCGGAGAACCCGTCGGCCTTTATTACTTAACCTAATACTTAACCTATGAAAAAACTATCCGTTATGAGAACTTGCAAACTGTGTGCCACAAATCCTGGATGAAGTTACGGAACGGTTTTATCTCAGTGACAATCAAGTTACAATGTCGTAGCGGGATCAACCAGCTTGTCCTGATAATAGACCTCGTAGTGCAGGTGGTTGCCGGTGCTGGAGCCGGTAGTTCCGACGTAGCCGATAAGGTCTCCCTTGTGAACATCCGCACCTTTTTTGACCGCTATCTTGTGCATGTGGGCATAAGCGGTCTTGTAGCCGTTGCGGTGATTGATCTTGACGAAGTTGCCGTAACCGCCGTTGCGTCCGGAGAAAGTGACCTCGCCGTCAGCCGTGGCGTATATCGGGGTCATCTTCGGTGCGGCCAGGTCTATGCCCTTGTGGGTATGCTTCTTACGTGTAATGGGATGAACACGGGTACCGAACGGAGAGGATATACGTACATAGTCGGTGGGTCTCCCATGGGGAATAGCAGAACTCATCGCCGCCGGACTTTCCGATGATGCAGACTGAGATGTCCGAGTATCTTCTGCCGATGACTCAACAGGCTCCGATACATCATGAGCACGTCCGGCATCCTCAAGCGAAGGCAAATTGGTGAAATACTCCGGGTCATACGGTTCCAACACGACATCAATTACAACATTCACAGGTGGATCATCCTCACCTACAGCAACTTTCTTCATACCCGACACTATCTCCGTCATAACTTCCGCAGCTTCCTTGATGCGGGCCACAGAATCCTGTTTTTCTGACAGGACCGGAAGAAGTTCTTCTGGACGCATGGTCTGGATTTTCGCTATGTTTTCCGCTAATATTTTCTTCTGGTCAGATGCTGATGTCACCACCTTAGGCTGCGGTGCCAATTTCACAGAAGATATTTTAATCCCGTCATCTGATGCCATGATGTCAATAACCGCCTCCTCCTCTTCCAGATACCTATGATACAACTCCTTAAACTGTTCAAAAACAGCATAGTATTCCGCCTTGAAACGATTATACTCATCTATTCTCTTACGCTCATAATCAGAACGCTGGAGTTCGTATTCCTCTTTAAAGCGATTGTAACTGACATCTGTGTTCTGCGCCGAGAGAGTGCCTGTAAGAACAAACACAGCGGTCACTAATAAAAAAAACTTTCTCATAACTCGAACTATTTGCAAATCATACAACATAAATGGAAGAACTCTTATATTGTGACATCTTCCGTATTATAATCTCTTACCACGCAGGCGGAGACTGTTGGTCACGACGCTCACGCTGCTGAGGGCCATGGCGGCTCCGCCGATCATCGGATTGAGCAGGAAGCCGTTTATCGGATAGAGCACTCCGGCGGCCACCGGCACTGCGATGATATTGTAGATAAAGGCCCAGAAAAGGTTCTGACGGATGGTACGGACCGTCAGGTGGGAAAGACGTATCGCATCGGGCACCTTAATAAGGTCCGAGGAGAGGATGGTAATCATGGCCGCATCCATGGCGATGTCGCTGCCTCCGCCCATGGCAATGCTCAGGTCGGCCCGGGCCAGAGCCGCGCTGTCGTTGATGCCGTCGCCTATCATGGCCACCTTATGTCCCTCGTCCTGCAGTTTTTTGACAAATGCCGCCTTGTCCTGCGGCAGCACGCCGGCGCGGAACTCGTCTATGCCTGTCTGACGGGCCACAGCAGCTGCCGAGGCCTCATTGTCCCCGGTAAGCATTACGGTACGGATGCCCATGTGATGCAGCTTCGCCACGGCCTCCGCCGAGGTAGACTTTATCCTGTCTGTAACCGCAACCGCTGCCAGAGCCCTGGTACTGTCGGCGAACCATATCACCGTCCTGGCCTGGGCCAGCCATTCCCCGGCACGGGCCAGAAGTTCATCCGAAGGCTCTATGTTATTGGAACTCAGCAGATCCAGATTTCCGGCAAAATATGTCATACCTCCGCATACTCCGCGTACCCCCTTGCCGGGGATGTTCTCAAAGGAGACTATCTCGGGAACAGGCTGAGACTCCTTATCCGGTTCCGGGCGGAGAGCGGACACAACCGCCTCGGCCAGCGGATGTTCCGAGAGAGACTCCAGGGCGGAGAGGACGGAGCGCAGAGCACCGGAGTCCGGCACCCAGCACTGGTCCACCACCTCGGGACGGCCTTCGGTGAGAGTACCCGTCTTGTCCAGCACCACTGTATCCACCTTACGGGCCACCTCCAGACTGGCAGCGTCCTTAATCAGGATACCGTTGGACGCACCCTTCCCGATGCCTACTATCAGAGCGGTAGGAGTCGCCAGACCGAGGGCGCAGGGGCAGGCGATGATCAGCACGGTTATCATGGAAAGCAGACCGTGGATAAACCCGTCCGAAGGAGCTAATATCCACCAGGCCGCAAATGTCACCAGCGCAATGCCCATGATGACCGGCACGAAGACCGAGGCCACCTTGTCCACCATATTCTGCACCGGAGCCTTGCTGCCCTGAGCGTCCTGCACCATACGGATGATCTGCGAGAGCACTGTGTCCCGCCCCGTCCTGTCGGCCCGGAAGCGGAACGCCCCTTTCTGGTTGATCGTGCCGGCGAAGACCTTGGCATCCGGCTGCTTGTGTACCGGTACCGGCTCACCGCTGAGCATACTCTCGTCCACATACGACTCGCCGCTGAGCACCGTACCGTCCACGGCCACACGTTCTCCCGGCCTGACTGCTATGACATCTCCGGGCTGAGCCCACTGCACGGGCACTTCTTTCTCTGTGCCGTCAGCGGCAACTACGGTCACGGTCTTGGGCTGAAGGCCCATCAGGGCACGGATGGCCCCGGAAGTCTTGCGCTTTGCCCTGGCCTCCAGCAGACGGCCTATGAGGATAAAGGCCACTATCACGCTGGCCGCCTCGAAATACAGATGCGGCTCGATGCCTCGGGAAAGCCAGAAGTCCGGGAAGAACAGATTGAAGACGCTGAACAGCCAGGCCACTCCCGTACTGCCGGCCACCAGAGTGTCCATATTGACCGCGCCGTGCCGCAGCTGTCTCCAGGCGTTGATGAAAAACCGGCGGCCGAAGACGAAAAGCACTACGGTGGACAGGACGAATGTCACCCACTGTCCCCAGCGCAGGTCCATGAAGAACATACTGAGCACGAACACCGGTACCGCACCGATGACAGCCCCGGCTGTCTGCCGCCTGAGGGCGCGGTACTGCTTGAGACGCTCGGCCTCGGCAGCCTCCTCCTCGTTCTCCACGTCCGTTATCAGGCCGTAACCGGCCTCCTCGACGGCTTTCCGGAGGGACTCGGGCGAGCACCTGTCCGTATCATATTCTACCAAAGCCGTGGCAGACGCATAGTTGACGTTGGCCTCAGTCACCCCGTCCTGGGCATTGAGCACCTTTCCGACACGGGCTGCGCACGCCGCGCAGCCCAGCCCTGTCACAGGAAATATCTCTTTCTTCCGCATAGCAATACTCTTATATGACTTTCCACAAAAGTAACCGCTTCAGACCGCAACAGGATTGCAAACTTCTGCGCTCAGACTTTGTCCGAGAAACGCTCCGGGATACGGACCACGATGTCCAGTCCCGCCATGGACGGCTTGTTGACAGCATACAAAGGCCTGAATACAGCCTGCATACGCCTCGCTATAACCGTCCATCTGTTCCAGTCACAGGCCTTCTTTCGACTGACTTTCGTAATCGTCCTGGTCCTCTTGGCTAGATGACGGCCGCTGGACACCCTCTGCTTATCTGCCATCCTGTCCTTTATACGCTTAAGATCAAAGGATCCGAAATGGAACAGATACAAATTCTCAGTTATATGGAAATCATGTCCTTTTATCCTATGAAAACCCGATCCCCAACGCACAGGACGCAGCATCACCGAAGGCTTTGTATACCGGGAACTGAGCAGGGCGTATCTTCTTTGAGTCAGAAATGGCCGGGATGGATCTATCACGCCCTCACATCCTGTATTCTGCCCCACATCCACACCAAGACCGGACATAGACGAATTGCTGCTTTTGACCGAACTGAGAAACTCTGCAAGGCCCATCCCCAAAGACGGATCCACTATCAGAAACTCATCCGCATCAGTACCTATCACTATATCATAACGTTCGAACAGTTCCGCAGCCCTCTCAGAGAGAAACCTGAGCCGTCTCTTCTCCAGCTCCACTACTTTCCCCGGCAACTTATCACAAGGAGTTACACTTACGCTGGGACACCAGTCCGGAATGGGCTGGTCCTTTCCATCCAGATATATATATATATTCTCCATACCGAACTCCTTCCCATAATACTCCACCCACTTACGGAGAAAGAAGTCATCGTTCCTGACCATTGTCAATGCACATATTTTCTTCATAGACTGCATTATCATATTCTTACAAAAGTATACATTTTTTTCAAAATTGGAACAAAATTTGAGAATCGCTGTATTTTGATGCAAAATGACATAAAATACACCCTTATCCTAAGACTTCTTACGGCAGTGGCATGGTTGCCGTTGGGCATACTGTACATCTTAAGCGACATTGCATACCTTATTATATATTATTTAGTACGATACAGAAGGGACACTGTCCGATACAACCTCGAGCTGGTCTTCGGGAAAGAAAACAGGAAGCATACGGCAGCGATAGAAAAGAGATTCTACCGGCATTTGTGCGACTGCATCGTCGAGACCGTAAAACTCCTTCACATATCAGACAGGGAAATAGACAGTAGAGTCGAAGTAACCAACGGAGAGTACATTGACAACATCATCCGTTCCGGTCACTCTGTAGTGCTGTTTCTGGGACATTACGGCAATTGGGAATGGGTTCAGGCCATCATACATCACTTCAAGGAGCCTCTGGTCGGCGGTCAGGTATATCAGCCGCTTCACGACAAAGTGATGGACCGCGTCATGCTCAGGATAAGGTCCCGTTTCGGACTCGAATGTATAGAACGGAAACATGCAGTACGCAGACTGATCAACATAGTGAACGGTGGAGAACTGTTTGTCATAGGATTCATCTCAGACCAAAGACCTTCCCAAAAAGGCCCACAAGGCAGGACTCACTTTTTAGGCCAGGACACAACGTTTATAACCGGAGGAGAGAAACTTGGCAATCATGTCAATGCAGAATTCGTATACCTCAGAATGGAAAAGACATCCAGAGGGCATTATCGCCTTACTTTCTGTCCGATAGTTCCTATACCCGATGACAACGGGGAGAATCCTTATGCATGTGGATTTATGAAAATGCTTGAAGACACTATACACAAAGCACCTGAATACTGGCTCTGGTCACACAAACGCTGGCCGCGTCATAAAAACTGAGGGTGGAAGATGGGATTCGAACCCACGACCCTTGGTGCCACAAACCAATGCTCTAACCAACTGAGCTACATCCACCATATACCCTTTTTCTCTCAAAAGGGACTGCAAATATAAGAATACTTTTCTTATTCACACAAATTTTCTATATTTGAAGAAAATTTTTAACTACTTCAACAAACACTAACTATCTATTCATGGCACGAGAAATCAAATTCTCCCTTGTTTACAGGGATATGTGGCAATCATCGGGAAAATATGTCCCCAGGGTTGACCAGTTGGTGCAGATTGCGCCGGTTATTATAGAGATGGGCTGCTTCGACAGGGTCGAGACCAACGGAGGAGCGTTCGAACAGGTGAACCTCCTCTTCGGAGAGAATCCCAACAAGGCCGTAAGAGCCTGGACCGCACCATTCAACAAGGTCGGCATCCAGACGCACATGCTTGAGAGAGGCCTCAACGCCCTCCGCATGAATCCGGTACCCAGGGATGTCAGGGCCCTTATGTATAAGGTGAAGGCCAAGCAGGGCACCAATATCTCCCGCTCTTTCTGCGGCCTCAACGACCACCGCAATCTCAAAGACTCGGTGATACTGGCCAAGGAGGGCGGCATGATATCCCAGGTGGCGCTCAGCATCACTTATTCCCCTGTTCACACCGTAGAATACTACATGGACATCGTGGACAAGGTGGTGGAATACGGCTGCGACGAGATCTGCCTCAAGGACATGGCCGGCATCGGCCGCCCTGCATTCCTGGGCCGTCTGACCAAATGCATCAAGGACAAATATCCCCATATCGTCGTACAGTACCACGGTCACTCGGGTCCCGGCTTCTCGGTAGCCTCCATGCTGGAGGTGGCCCGCGCCGGTGCCGACTATCTGGACGTGGCCATGGAGCCGCTTTCCTGGGGCAAGATTCATCCGGACGTTATCACGATCCAGGCCATGCTGAAGGATGCCGGATTCCTCGTAAAGGACATCAACATGGACGCCTATATGGAGGCCAGAAGACTCACCCAGACTTTCATCGACGATTTCCTGGGCATGTTCATAGAGCCGAACAACTACATCAGCTCGTCTCTTCTGGTAGGCTGCGGCCTGCCCGGCGGCATGATGGGCTCCATGATGGCAGACCTCAAGGGTTTCCAGAGCGCCATCAATATGTCCCTGCGCAACCAGGGCAAGAAGGAGGTCTCCCTCAACGAGCTGATGGTGATGCTCTTCCAGGAAGTCGAGTACGTATGGCCCAAGCTCGGTTATCCCCCGCTCGTGACCCCGTTCAGCCAGTACGTCAAGAACACCGCGCTGATGAACCTGATGCACACCCTCAAGGGCGAGCCCAGATGGAAGACGATCGACAAGGATACCATGAACATGATCCTGGGCAAGACCGGCAAGCTGCCCGGCAAGCTGGCGCCGGAGATTCTGGACATCGTCAAGGAGAAGGGACTGGAATTCTACACCGGCAACCCTCAGGACGCATTCCCCGACGAGCTGCCCAAGTTCATCGAGGAGATGAAGAAGGAAGGCTGGGACCGCGGACAGGACGACGAGGAGCTCTTCGAGTTCGCAATGCACGAGCGCCAGTACCGCGACTACAAGAGCGGCGTGGCCAAGGAGCGTTTCAACAAAGAGCTTGAGGCAGCCCGCGAGAAAGCCGGAGCACCCAAGGTAGTCACCTGCAAGGTGGTAGAAGTACCCGCCTTCGACATCGAGAAAGTCATGGCAGAGCATCCCAAGGCCATGCCCATCCAGGCTGTCGCAAAAGGCAAGCTGATATGGAGATACAATGTCGCTGACGACAGCACCGCTCCCGCCATCGGCACCAAGTTCGAGGAGTGTACACCTATCTGCTACATCCAGACCTATTACGGAGTAGAGCCCGTATATGCGCCCATTACCGGCAAGCTCATCCAGGTCGAGGTAAAGCACAACGAGAACGTGGACATCAACCAGGTACTCTGCTTCATCGAGTAAGTCCTGAAGGGTCAAACAAAGAAGACTGTGCAAGGGATGCATCCCTACACAGTCTTCTTTGTTTGTTTATTATCCTCATCCGTTTCACCGCATCTTGCGCCACATCCAGACGATATAGGCAATCACGAAAGGAATGGCCAGCGACACCCAGGCCATCACCTTGAGGGTGAAGAGGCTGGACGAGCTGTTGTAGAGGGTCAGGGAGTCCTGGACGTCTACGGTGGAGACGTAGTAGGCAGTATCGTTGAAGCCGGCTATGAGCAGAATGGCCCAGACTGCGAGCAGTGCGCCTGCACCTACGATGTAGAAGTTCTGTCTGATGCCCTTGCCGAGGAAATGCCTTCCGAGACCTGCCAGGACGAGGACGACGCCGAGCAGGAATACCACGGCTATCCACCAGGTGTGCAGGATGTTGTGCAGGTACTTGAAGGGCTCGGGCGAGATTACGCCTGTGGCCGGATCCACCGCACAGCCGGTCCTGAGGAAGAGCCAGAGGACAAAGGCCACAAAGGTCAGGACGAAGGCCGGGGCTGTGATCATCAGCCGCCTGCGGCATTTATCCGCAAATGCGCCCACATCCGGCTTTGTCAGCAGGTAGAGCAGGCCGAGGGTACGGGCCGCGAGGAATACCACCACTCCCAGAAGCAGGTTCATCGGGTTAGCGAGGGCATCCAGGCCGTGCCAACCGTTGGCCCAGGTCGAAATAGCGGGAGAGGCGGCATCGGTGATGGAGACCTTGTCCACGGTAAAGGCACCTCCGGTGAAGAATGTTCCGACAGCCACTCCGAGGAGGAAAGTCCCTATTGCTCCGTTCAGGAATAAGAATATCTCGAAGGTACGGGCTCCGAAAACATTGCCGGCTGCCTTGCGGTATTCGAAGGAGAACGCCTGAATCACGAAGAGCAGCAGAATACAGATCCACAGCCAGTAGGCCCCTCCGAAACTGGTGGAATAGAACAGAGGGAAGGAGGCGAAGGCCGCTCCGCCGAAGGTGACGAGAGTGGTGAATGTTATTTCCCATTTGTGCCCTGCGTATTTGACTACCAGGTCCTTCTCATCCTCCGAGGAGGCAGTGCGCAGCAGCAGTCCCTGCGCTCCCTGCACGAAGAGCAGGAATACCAGAATAGCGCCGAGGAGGGCCACCAGCGCCCACCAGTAATGTTGCAGAAAATACAGTGTATCCATAATTATTCTCCTCCTTTCCTAATCTGTTTGAGCATGATGCTGATCTCCACGCCCAGCATGGCCGTGAACAGAACAGCGAAGATAATAAGGGTAGTAAGTACATTGCCGGACTCGACTCCGGAGACCGCCGCGTTAACGGGAAGCAGATTCTGGATCGTCCATGGCTGACGGCCGACTTCGGCTACTATCCAGCCAGATTGGGAGCAGATATACACCAGCGGCACGCTGATGATGCCCAGCCACAGGAGCCACTTGTGCTTGTCGCTGACGATAAGATTCTTCCACTCGAAGATGATGTAGAGAACAAAGAGCAGGATGAAGAACATGCCGAGGGCCACCATGAGGTGGAAAGCGTAGAAGACCAGCGGGACATTGGGCACCAGGTCCTCCGGCTCCTCGATATAGTGATAGCCGAAATAGTCGAAATTCTGCTCCAGCACGGCTCTGCTCTGAGACATCGCCAGAGTATCTCCGGCCTCCTTGGCTGTCTGGTATCCGGCCAAAGCCGTGACAGCAGCAGTACCCATAGCCTTCTTTTCAGCGAATGAAGGCTCGATGTAGGTATTGCCCTCACGGTCGGTAAACTCGTAGCCGCCTTTGATGATGTCGTTGATACCCGGCACGAAACCGTCGGCCTGACGGGTGGCCAGGAATGAGAGCATGCTGGGGAAGGATATCTCGAAAAGATAAGGCTCCTCATCCGCACCGTCCTCTCCTATGATGTCCTTATCCGGATTGAGAATACCTACGGCCACCAGCGGCGCCTTCTCAGAGCCGTCGTAAAGGCCCTCCATTGCAGCCAGTTTCATGGGCTGTACCTTAGCCACATTGTAAGCCGAGCCGTCACCTGTACCTATAAGCACGGCAAGGGATACTATTCCGAATACCGATGCGATACGGATGGATTTGCGTGCCATCACAGTCTCTCGCTTTTTTAGCAGAAACCATGATGATACAGCAATAACGAAGACCGAGGCCAGCACATAGCCGTTTGTCACGGAATGCAGGAACTTGTTGATGGCAACGGGAGAGGAGACCACTGCCCAGAAATCCACCATCTCGCTGCGGGCAGTGTCCGGATTGAACTCCATGCCGACAGGATACTGCATCCACGAGTTGGCGATCAGAATCCACACAGCAGACAGGTTCGTTCCAATGGCCGTCAGCCATGTAGACACCAGATGGGCCTTCTTACTCACCTTGTTCCAGCCGAAATACATTACGGCAAAGAAAGTACTCTCCATGAAAAATGCAAAAATACCCTCAATGGCCAGCGGAGCTCCAAAGATGTCGCCCACAAACCACGAGTAATTACTCCAGTTGGTTCCGAATTCAAACTCCAGGATGATTCCGGTCGCCACGCCCATAGCAAAATTGATGGCGAACAACTTCATCCAGAACTTGGTAGTCCTCTTCCAGAACTCATCCCCGGTCATCACATAGCGGGTCTCCATAAAGGCTATCAAAAAGCCCAGTCCTAAGGTCAGTGGCACGAACAGCCAGTGATACATGGCCGTCAAGGCGAACTGCCATCTCGAAAGATCGACCAGTGTTGCTAAAATTGTCATATACTTGGGGTCTTTGTTTGGTTAATTATTATTGTGTCAGATTCTCTATCACTACACGGCTCTTTTCCGCATCCGTCTCACAATCAGACAAGGCTGGACGGAAAAAGAATACCCTGAGTATGGCGAACATGATGAAAAGTTTCAGGAGAATCACTATCCACAAGGTCTTTCCCAGCGATGACATGTCCCTGAAACCCTCATAGTAGAAAAGCCATATCCTGCGCAGCCTTTCCATAAACATTAAAACTCGTCAGCGAACATCGGATCCCATGGCGGAAGCATTACAGGCTCAGTGTCGAGCAGCTTGAGAATATTCTCCGGCACGTACTTTTTCTCCGCCACGAGACGGAACATATACTCCTCGAACCACTCGGCCGTCATCACCAGATGTCCCTCATGGCCTGTCATGCCCCACGAATTCTCCACTTTCCACTTCTTGGCCTGACCGTATTCGTCCAGATCCACAGCCATCAGAGTCATGGCGTGCGACGAGCCGCTGGCTCCGGTCAATATCCGCTCCCGCTTGTCCATGCCGAACTCCGTCCCCATCAGAGAGCCATAGTCGTAATAATCCACGTCCAGCACACCGTTCTGACGGTCCAGGAACTTACCCACGTCGCAGGAGAAATACATCATCGTGCCGTCCTTTATCGAAGCGATGGCTATGGCCTCTATCTCTTCGATGGGCAGGTTGATATACAGCCAGTTCTTGCCGTCGTACTGATGGCGGTCGTACTCTATCTCGTAGACCTTGTAGAACTCGCGGGTAGGGTCGTTCATCAGCATCACGTAGTTGTTCTTCAGATCCACGCCCACATACTCGTCGTAGAAGGACTTCGGAGTATAGGTCTTAGTGCTGACCGGCTTGCCCTCAGCGTCATACATGGTCCAGGTGAACTCTGCGGGCGGCTCGCCCAGATTGAGCACCAGGAAGCGGTACACGAAGGCAAGCATCTCCACCTTACGCTCTTCCAGCATAGACGGCAGTTCCTTTTTCGGGCCTGTCATCTCCCGCAGCTCCAGACCGAACTCCTTGAGCTTCAGATCAAGCAACATGGACATCCGGGAAGTGTGGTTGGCCGCCCAGGTCTCCGGCATCACGTTGGACGGCACGATGCCGTACTTGGTGATAAGGTCGGACACACCGGTAAACTGACCGCCGTCATTGATAGTGTGGCGGAAAAGCCACTCCACCTTGCGGTCATCCATAGGCAGGTTGCGGGTGTCGATGATGCCCTGCAGGAAAAGATTGGCCTTCTCAAGCTGGTCATAGAAAAAGATATAACTCTGGGAGAACTGGAACGGCCCCAGGTTGTAATCCTCTATCATCTTGGCCCTCAGCACATTCATCCCGGAGAATAGCCAGCAGCGGCCGCTGGACTGCTGATCGGTTATACCTTTGGAAGGCACTTCATCCGAAAAATAGAAATCATAGCCGGCCTCCACACCCTGGCGTACTGCCAGAGTATTGATGTCATTTGCAGAAATGGCGTTGCGCAAGGCTCTCTCCTCAGGCGTGTCCTGATACCCCTGTCTGATACGGGACATCATCTCATCCGTTATGCCGCCCTGGGCCATTGCGGCGACCGCTACTGATACTGATGCGCAGATAGTAAAAAAATGTCTAATCATAAATAAATTCTATGCATTAAGTTTGAATTTCAAATATAGTGAAATTCCCCCAATCTCTACCACTCCTCCCCTTCAAAACACCAAAACTCATCACTCCTTCCGAAGGAGCCGCATTTTCCACCTATTTCCCCACTTCTTCCCATTTGCCCCCACCTTCCGAAGGTGAGACAGTTTCCCGCATTTTCTACTCACCTTCCGAAGGCGGGCAGAAAATATTTTGCAGAAAATTTGGTTTATAATATAAATCAGTTTATATTTGCACCATAAACAAAGAGAGGAGACAGGCGCCCCTCTTCTTTTTGCAGAACTTGGTTTATTTTTTAAAGTATTTTAAAGCGATGGAAAACAACTTCGACAAAAACGGACTTTCAATAGAAAAGTCATTGGAAATCATCTCTGAGGCAATCAACAACAGCCGACAGGACTTTCAGCGGCGCGGCGGCACCGCAATGCTCATCTGGGGAACAACCGTAATCCTCGTATCCGGGATTGTCCTGCTGGGGCTGACACTTTCGGACAACAATCATCTGTGGAACCTGGCCTGGTTTCTGATTCCATTTATCGGCTGGCCTCTGAATCAGCTGGTATTCAAACGCATCGAGAGCAAGGGGAAGGGCGAGAATTTCGTGTCCAGGTCCGTGGGCATCGTATGGGGCATATTCGGAATCCTGGCAATAGCCGTCGGCATCATGGCGTTCTTCATCCCCATACCGACAAACGGTGTCATAATACTGCTTCTGGGCATGGCCGGCGCAGTCACCGGGGTCCTCTGCAGTTCTTGGACCGTATTCATTCTCAGCATTATCTGCGGAATAGCGGGACTGCCCTGCGATTACTTCCTGAACATACCCACTCCGCTGATCATGGCCGTCGCAGCGCTGATGACCCTCGTCATCCCAGGCCTGATATTCAACCGTCAAACCAGTAAACTGCAGTAACGGCCATGGGAGAATTTGCAAAACTCGACCCGCTGCTGCACTCCGAACTGCGTCTGGCCGTCATGTCCACCCTGCTGACCATGGAAGAGGCCGACTTCGTGTACCTGCGCGAGGCCACCGGAGCCACTGCCGGCAATCTGAGCGTGCAGATCGACAAGCTCTTCGAGGCAGGGTACATCTCTGTCGAAAAAGGATTTGCGGGGAAGAAGCCGCGGACGGTGTGCAGGATAACGGAGACGGGGTCGCGGGCTTTCGCTGCATACGTAGAGGCCTTGAAGTCGTATCTGCACTGACGTGCAGATACGACTTCGCTTCGCTTTATCTACCCATCCCCAAACCCCTTCCGAGGAAGGGGCTTCGGTCGCTTTCGCTCCGGGTACTCATTCCATCTACTCCTTCGGAAGGAGTCAAAGGGGCTTACCACAACGGCACCAAATCGCGGGAAATGCTGCCGTTGTGGAAAATGGAAAAACTTACGGTAAGCAGGGGAGCGCGGATTTTCTGCAACTACTTGAATCACCGCAGGTTATAATTACAACGAGAGCTTTTCGTAGACCCAGACATCTACGAAAAGCTCTCGTTAATTTTACAAACCACTAATTTACTGCGGCTTACGTAAAACCACCGTAACACTGCTTACCGTTACTCGGCTTCGGCGCCAGCAAAGGCAGCGAAAAGGGCCTCAAGCTCGGCGGCGAGGGCTTCACCGCGAAGGTTCTTGGCGATGATCTCTCCGGTGGAGGCATCGATGAGGTAGTTCCAGGGGATGCCGTCCATACCGTAACCGGCCCAGACAGGACTGGTGCTGGGGCTGCCGGTGACTTCGGTGATGACATTTGGCCAGTTCATACCGAACTCCTTCAACGCGCTGCGCCAGTTCTCGGGGGAGCTGTCGAAGGACATGCCGTAGATTTCGAAGCCGGAACCGTGATAGCGATCATACAGTGCGACAAGCTCAGGCATATCCTCCCGACACGGACCGCACCACGAGGCCCACAGGTCCAGCAGCACGTAGCGCACGCCGTCACGCTCCACAACATCGCTGAGCCGCACCGCATTGCCATCCACATCCTTGCCCTCGATGTCCCAGTAGGGCATTCCGAGGTCGGCCTTAATCGGTTCAAGCATCTCCTCCAGCTGGATATAGAGCGGATGTGCCTTCATGCTCTCCGGGAACTCCGTCAGGACCGCCTCGATCTCCGGCTTGGAGGACATCGCCAGCATACTCTGCAGAAGTGTAAGACCCAGCACGTTGTGATTGTCCCGGATGATGTCAAGCGGCTCCTCATAGTCCCCGGCGTCTCCGAAAGACAGCTCATAGTAGAGGTCGTTCATAGGTGTTCCGTGTGCGAAATACATCTCATAGTCCGGGACATACTCTAACGACACGGTTCCCGGCTCGAGGAAAATCATCTCGCTCATCTGATTCAGTCCCGAAGGCGCAGAACTGGCCCCCATATAAAGCATGGCCACACCCGAGCCCATGTCCGCCCCCTCTATCCTGAACGATCCGTTCTCTATCAGCGCTGAGTCCAGCATCGACCAGTCCACTCCGTCAGAGACATACATCCAGTGCCCGTCCACCAGCTGGTCCCCTGAGCCCTCGACTACATACTTGCCTCCAGATGTGCAGCCTGCAAGAAAAAGGGCAGCGGCCACTATCACCACTAATGATAAAAGATTCTTCATAAATAGGTCTGTTTGAAATTTCCTGCAATAACATTTAACGGGCATCTGAAATCCGTTCCTCTTTCATACCTCTTTCTGCTCCAACCTCCCCACAGTCTGTAAGTCACCGCCTCTCATAAAATACTAATTCTAAAGCAAATACACATTTTACGGCATAACAGACTGTCGAAGGAAATTCTGAGAGCACAGGAAAAATACCTGTTCTAACGCACTATAGCGGCCTTTCTCCGAATTCCGGGCTCATCTACAACTTCTTGTCTGTTTTCAACAAATCATAACAACTTTCAGCAAATCAATGCATTGCACAGAGAATCAAATTACAGACAGTGAGGTGTACCGTCCTGTCTGTTTCCGGCATAAAACAATCAAAAAGCCATATTCATACAGTTACATCAATTCACGGATTACAGACACTCCAGACACACCACAGACACTTCGAGGGCCCGACACAAGAACAGCACACTCGACGTGCCGGGGATTCTATTAAATTTGCGCGGTGAATAGCACGACAATACCATGAGACAGATATTGACAGAGAATCACGACGGTCTGCTGAGATATGACATGGCCCCGGAAGTAACGGCATTCTCTCCGCTGAGGGATGCGGTACTACCGATCAAGGTGGTGCAGGCGCATCAGGTACATGGGGACCGGGTGGCCGTGGTGACTTCGGCCGGCACCACACGGGAGGAACTGGAGGGCTATGATGCGCTGGTGACTGACGTGCCGGGCGTGGCGATAGGGGCCCGGACGGCTGACTGCATTCCGGTACTGATGTACGATCCGGTACGGCGGGTAGTGGCGGCAGTACATTCCGGATGGAAGGGTACGGTTCTGAAAATCGCAGCGAAGGCCCTGGCTGTGATGGCTTCCAAGTATGGCACCCGCGCCGCCGACATCCTGGCGGTAATCGGTCCCGGCATCGGTCCGGACAGCTTCCAGGTCGGCCCGGAAGTCACCGAAGCCTTCCTCGCCGCCGGATTTCCGGAGACATGGTCCCGGCCGTCACTGCCGATAAAGCATAGCACCGATGAATCTGAGAAAACGGGAACTGTCACGTGCTCACATTCTTCCACCACCCAGCCGCATAAAGGAGAAGACGCATCATTCACGCAACATTCATCCGGCCTTGTTCACAACTTCCCCCTGGAAATCACCGTCAGCACAGAATCTTCACCAATCGACAACCACACAATCCGGCTCATTGCCGACCACGGCCCGCGCATCCCCGGCTCCATGTCCGGCGGCCTCCACATAGACCTTCCCCAGGCCGTCCGCCTGACCCTCATCCGGGCCGGTGTCCATGACCCCAACATCCTCATCTCCGGCATCGACACCTACACCCACCCCGGCTTCTTCTCAGCCCGCCGCGAAGGACCCTCCTGCGACCGTACCGTCAACACCATCATGCTCAATCCCTAAGTCCTCACCCCCTCCTGCAACTCACAGCGGCATATACCGACGGACATCCTGCACATTGTCCGCTGAAACCAGCACACCTCTTTCATCCTCCAGCCATCAACGGTAAGTAGAGTCGCACCCATTTTTCACATCTACCTGAAAATAAACCCATTCCATAATCAACGAGTTCTTTTCGCACTTTCTGAGACACCCAGAAAGCACACCGCTATTTTTCAACATACTGATTATCCGAAGATTACAAAAAGTACCCGCGTCCCTGCTTACCGTTGTTGCACAGTCTGAATATAATTCCTAACTTTGAGGCAGTCATTAAACGATAGAAGCGAAAGATTATGGAGCAGGAGAAACATTTCCGGCACATCTGCACAGCCGGACTGGAAAAAGAAATCATTTTCAAGACTGACACCGATTACATTTTCGGCATGAACAGCATTCCGGTATGCATGGCTGGAAGAGATATATCCATGCACGCTTTCTGTCTGATGGACAACCACGTCCATTTCATAGCCCACGGCACTGAAGAGGATTGCGACGGATTCATCAAGGCCTACCGGAAGCGACTTTTCACTCTGGCGGACATGAGCAGCGCAGACATCTGCATGAAAGAAATTGACGATACCGAGTACCTTAAACGGGCGATTGCCTACGTCTTGCGCAACCCTCCCGCAGCCGGACTGCCGTTCTCCCGATGCATTACCGATGGAGCTCCGGTCCTCTGTATTTCAACGACGGCAACACGCTGACAGTCAATCGGCCGGTCACAGATATCGCGCACATGAGCAAGCGGCAGCAGCAGAAACTGTTCCGTACCCGCGGACAGCTGCCGGGACACTACACCGTAACGGCCGACGGACTCATCTGCCCTAGATGCTACGTTGACTACCGCGCCGTTGAGGAGATATTCCACAGCCCCGTCAGGATGCTCTACTTCCTCTCGCGCAACGACAGTATGGAGATGGAGCTGACATCCGGAATCCTCCGGCGGGCCCGCTACACTGACAGCGAGATGGCCTCCACCGTCACGAACCTCTGCAGCGAAATATTCAGCAAGTCTTCTCCCGATGCGCTCAGCATAGACGAGAAGTATCAGCTGGCAGACATCCTCCGGAAACAATACGGCCTGGGCATCAAGCAGCTGGCACGCCTCACCCACACCAGCATCAGTCTGCTCGGACAAGTCTTCCATCCCGGCCAAAGCGCTCCAGGCCAGAACAGTCCGGTGCAGAACGGCCAGGATCGCAACCGTAAAGGATTGAAGCCCAAATCAGGTCGGCTACGACAGAAACAGCCACTACCTGAGCACCTGCAATAAGCACAACTCCGAGCCCCCAGTCTCAATAACGGTAAGCTGTGACGCACCCCTATTTTGCAAAACATTGACATTCAAAACTATGCGAATCACGCATGATCTTTCCGCCCCCTCACAACATCCCGAAAAGATCACACCCTTACCGTAACACGCTGATCACCGAGTGTTTGCAAAAGCACCCTGCTGCACTGCTTACCATTGCCAGAGGGCGTAGGCAAGACTGCAGAACAGGAATACTCCCGTCCATCTCAGGACACACGGGTTGGTCATAGGACGCGGGCCAGATTGCGGAACAGCGCATCGGGAATGTCGTCCGAGGCGGTACGGAAGCCGGCATTGCCATTGACCTCGCAGACCTTGAAGCCGTTTTGACCGTCGAACAGCAGGTCCACCCCCGCAAAGAAGAGCCCGCAGGCACGGGCAGCGGCCACGGCGAGAGAGGCAGCGGCGGGAGGCAGCTGAATCTGACGGAAGGAGCCCCCAGCGGCGAAATTGGACTTGAAGCTCGAGGGATTGTACCGCAGCACATGGCCGGCGACCTCATCCCCCGTCACCCACACCCGGATGTCCCGTCCGCTGCTCGTGGCCACGAACTCCTGCAGCACAGGCTCGCAGCCGCGGCAGACCTCCTCCGGAGTCTCCCCAAACTCACTGATTCCCCGGGACAATGCCTCCAAGCGCAGAGCCTCCTCCCGCCGGCACGCCTCCAGCGCGGAACGGTATTCCCGGGCATCGCGGACGAGGAAGACATTCTCCCCCTTCGACCCAAAATTGAGCTTGAGGATAAATGGAAATGCGTCCCCGCTCCGGGCCTCTTCAGGGGACAATGCCCCCGGCACCGGCACCCCGGCAGCGGCCAGAACCTCCCCGCAGCGGAGCTTGTCCCGGCAGAGGATCATCGCCTCGGGAGCATTCAGCACCGGCACACCCTGAGCCCCGTACCACCGCGACAGGGCGATATTGTACCCCCGCATCAGGACAAAATCCGGCTTCCAGGCAGGAGCGCCCGCGGGAGCCTCAGCCGCCGGAGCGTCGTAGAACAGCACCTCGACCGACATCCCGTGACGGGCAGCCGCCTCCCGGAACCAGCCGAAAGCATTGTTCCCCCGGGGAGTCGTCGAGGGGTATATCAGCAGACCTCTTTTTTCCATGACGCGAAAATATGGAAAATAATCGCTACATTTGGCGAATAACAATAAAACTGCCATGAAACGTCTGCTCACACCCGCACTTCTGGTGACATCACTGCTCCTGACCGGCTGCGGCCGGAACAATATCAGATACGAGCCGCCCGTATTTCCTGTCGAGAGGGAGGCCTGTTTCGAGATACTCGGTGACGGGCTGCTCTTCAATACCGCTCAGGATCTTTACGTATACAAGGACTGGCTGGTGCTGCCTGCACTCAACATGCAGACCCGGAAAACGCTGCATATCTACGACAAGCACACAGGTGCTCCGGTCGCCGGTGCCATCCGGGAAGGACGCGGACCGGGCGAGACCATCCAGGGGAACAGGGCACCGTCCCTGCGGAACGACACTCTGTACTACTATGACCTGTCGCGGAACCTCATGCAGTGCTTCCCGGTAGACTCGCTCATTCACAGCAGCTATCCCGTCCGGGAGATAAAAATGGAGGGGACCGGCAGGACAAACCTGTGCATCTACATCGGAGACGGCATCCTGCTCAACCAGACATGCAAGGCCGGGTTCACCGCCGCGGTGGACGATGAGCTCCCGATAGAACTGCTGCTCCAGACCCTTGACGGAAACGTTCTGTCCCGGCACACTCTCCTGGAAATACCGGACGAAACCGGACGCATGAACGAATACCTGTACTGGAATTCCGTCATGGACCTCTCGCCCGACGGCAGCCGGTGCGTCATAGGCACGTTCTACGGAGCCGTACTGCAGATATTTTCCATAGATGATGACCGGCTGGAACCCGCCGGTATCCGGTACTTCGTGAAGCCGGACATCGAGGCGCTGGAGTACACCTATGATTTCAATGAGAACACCATCGCAGGATTCGCCGACATCTGCTGCACCGACGACAGGATCTACACCGCCTACGACGGACACACTCCCGTACAGAAATACTACGACGACTATACGCCTGACATGGGACGAATGTACTCAGACATCGCCGTGTTCGACCGTGAGGGCCGTCCACTGGAACTCATACGGACAGACATGAAAATCGTGAAACTGTGCTATGACGGGACTGAGAACACCGTCTACGCCCTGACTGAGGACACTGAAGGCATACTGCACTTCGGACGGCTGAGGCTGTAGGGCCGGCAGGGCTGTTGCATATTCCGGAGTCTTTTCCTATTTTTGCCGCCCAAAACACGAAACCGATTCATCAACTCAGCTACAACACACTACAGTCATGCATCTCAAGGCCACCATCCTCACCCTGATCCTGACCGCTGCTGCATGCATCAGCTCCTCTGCGGCTACCGATACCCTCAGCACCGTAACAGATGACCGGAAGGACAGCAAGCTCATCCGTTTCCTTTCGGAAAAGGTAAGCGTCAGCGGCTACGCCCAGGCCGGATACCAGTACGACACCTACGACATGGCGCATGAAGGGGCATTCAACAAGTTCAATCTGTACAGGGCAATGATCATCGCCGACATCAAGCCGATCAGGCATCTGGACCTCTACTTCATGGCCGACGTGTCCAAATTCAAGCTGCACGAACTGTTCATCCGATACAACCCGGTCGATGCGTTCTACATCCGGCTCGGACAGTACAAGACCCCATTCACGATTGAGAGCAATATGTCTCCCTCCGTCCTGGAAATAATAAAAGGCGCACAGGCAGTCCAGTACCTTGCAGGTATCGACGGTTCGGACGCATGTTTCGGAGGAGGAGCCGGCAGGGATCTGGGTCTGGAAGTAGGAGGCGCATTTCTGAAAATAGGCAAGGACAACCGCAATCTGATAGAATACAGGGTAGGCATCTTCAACGGAGAACCGTTCAACACGGCCGAGACCAACAACCGGAAGGACGTGGTGGCAAGCCTGGCTCTCAGACCGATGAGCATACTCAAACTGCACGGTTCAGTCTATATCGGGGAAGGGACGGCAAAGACGGACAGCCCCTATGGAAGCCTCAAGGCCGGGGAGACATACCGGAGGGACAGATGGAGCGCAGGACTGGAGCTGAAAGCAGGGCCGGTATATCTCCGAAGCGAATACATGGAAGGTCTCGACGCATCCGTCCGAAGCCGGGGCGCATACGCCACACTGACCGGATCTCCCGCAAAATTTCTGGACATAGTGGCATCGGTGGATTATCTGGACAGAAATATCGGCCTGTACGACTGGCAATGCAACTACATCATAGGCCTGCAGTGGAACATCTACCGCAAATGCCGGCTTCAGGCACAATACGCATATCAGCAACGGTCCCCGAACAGTAAAGGCATCTACAAAGACATCCCCTCCTCACACATGATCGTCACGCAGCTTCAAGTCGGCTTCTGATGCGCGACATCAACAGTAAGCAGGCGAGCGCCCATTTTTCAGAAAGGCTTGTAAATTAAGATATTCCAAAAGCAACGAGCATCTTTCGTCGGTTTTCAGACCACCCAGAAGCACACGTATTTTTGTAACTTACTGATTACTGAGCGTTTACAAAACACCCCAGCTGCAGTACTTACGAAAAGGCCGCACCGGTATTTTCCGGCACGGCCACTGGTCAGACTATTTTAAAATTTGTTTACTTCAGCAGTTGATCTTCTATAATCTGCCTGAGCTGGGCTTTTGACGGAGCACCCGGGCTCATCGACGGCTCTCCGTCGGCGGGGATGAAGAGCAGGGTGGGCACCGAGCGGATTCCGAAGGCTCCGGCGAGATCGCGCTCCTGGTCCACGTCCACCTTGTAGATTACGAGTCTGTCTCCGTACTCTTTCGCAAGTTCCTCGAGCACGGGGCTCAGGGCCTTGCAGGGGCCGCACCA